>SPBP01000361.1 GCA_004525935.1 Lentisphaerales bacterium
CACCCCTCCGGGGTCGGACAGAACCGTGCCCCACGGCGGAGCTGTGCCCCAACTGCCCGCTTTGGCTTGCCATGTCGCCTTCAGCACGCCATTCTCCTCCTCAACAAGCAACACGAAGACCGCTTCCCTGTCGACCAGCGGCTACTGTTGCACTGGCTACTGGCTGGCGGGGAAAAAAGATGACGACCCTCTGAACTCCGGGCGTCTTGATTGAGGAGCACGGTGATGGGCCCTATCGGAATGCAGGAACAGGAAACACCTGACACGCAGCCGGTGATTCTGCCCCAGAGGAAGCGTTCTATGATGCGCATCGGATTCATCCTTGTAGTGCTCAGTTACGTGCTGCTGGCCCCGACATTCGTCTTTATTGCACTTGGCCTGCATCACAAAGCCTGGTTCTGGTGTCGTCTTGCTGCCGCAACCTATGTTTTGAACTGGGTACTTTTCGCCATCGGTTTCCTGCTTGCCGGCCATCATGCCGTACGCTCCGGTCACAGATGGTTCCGCGACCGGCTCCGGCGCAAGCGCGAGCCGTCGCCGTAGCGAAGAGATTGTGTGGGGAAACTACGGGACAACGTAAGACTCATCACAGAAGATCCCCGAATGCACTCTGGGGCAGGTGCAAAGGAATACTGCAAACCACGAATCAATACAGAGCCCGCGATTACAGAGGAATACAACTGCAGAACCACGGATATACACGGATTTCACGGATAAATGCTGCAGAGCAGCATTGAGGTATCTTTCAGGCATTACGAAATTGGAATCACCCCGTTGAGCCGCTGGCGCCAGGTCGCCAGCATGGCAGTCATGGACAGCGCCGGGAAACGTGTTTCCAGTCGCTGTCCATGACTGCCATAGCAACCCCGATGCATCGGGGTGCGGCTCAACTTCCTATCCAGTCCCCATTCGTGGAAATTCGTGAAGATTCGTGGATAGAAGCAGTTCTCTGCGATCTTTGCGTCCCTGCGCCAGAGGCGGATCCACTCCGGAGGCGGGCAGGCTGCCTCCGGCGGACACTGTTCACCGACCACTGTTTACTGTTCACCAGGTTCCCCGACACCTGACACCCGAAACCTAGTTGGCTGGCTGGACGGTCATTCCCTTCTCGATAGCATCGCCGCCCTTTATAACACTGCAAGTGGTGATCTTCTCTTTTACTTCCTTGGCCTCGATGGTGCCGACTACCGTAACGTCATAGTCGAGAACTTCGCCGGTATCCGGGTCAATGAGTTCTTCGCAGACGCCGACATTGAACTTCTGCCCTTCCTCAACACCTTCGCGGCTGCCGCGATTAATAATGATCTTGTCGCCCTTGGCGACCATGACCGTGCCTTCCCACGGCACGTCGTCCAGCTCGTCCACCAGGAACGCGACTGCCTGGTTAACTGCATCGATGGTCGCCTTGCCGAGATTGTCTTCCGAGAAGCCTTTGAGGTTACCGGTCAGCCCACCCAGTTTGCTGCCGTAGTATCCGACCCCCAGGCTCTTGCGTCCGGCTTTGCCGGTGATGGACTTTGATGCCTTTACCTGGCCAGTCTGCGCATCAACCAGGTATATGGTCGTTGTGATTTCCGCCTTGTCTGACGAGCCGCTGAGCCGGATTCCCATTATGCTGATCCCACCGCTACCGCCCGTGGTGCTCTTCTGAATGTGTGTGATCGTACCCTTCACGAGCAGTTGCGCGGGGGTCATCTGGCGGGTCTTGGGTGTTTTCTTGCCCTTCGCCGTGCGACCCGCGGTGGCGAGATCTTGTTCTACCATTGATTCCACGCGCATATCTTTCTCGCCGAGCACGATGAACCGGTCGGATTCCTGGAGTGCGTCTGTCAGCACGGCGCCCCAACCGTCGCCGATATCCCACCGGCCATGCCAGCCGGCCTTGTTTTCGAATTTTGATACCGTGATGGAATAACGCAGGTTATTGCCGGCCTTTGATTTCCTGGCACGCGCGTTGGTCGGCATCGCCGCGGCCACGGCGATTGTCAGGACTGCGGTTACGAGCAATGTATTTCTTGGCATGTTGGGTCTCCCGTTTTGGTCTCCCGTGTTGTGGCTTGAATATGATACGCATTCAACCAGAACCCAGCCATCCGGTCAAGATGCGCTTTTTGCGCTCATTTTGAAGCGAATCCACCTCGTGTGGCAACCACGAACCAGGAGCCGGACACTACCAACCACGAATCTTCACGAATGAATGCGGCCCAACGTACCCTCAGATTCCCATTCGTGGCGATTCGTGAAGATTCGTGGACAAAAGCAGTTCTTAGCGTTCTTCCCATATCGACAGCCGCTTTTCAGTTTATTCGCGGTCAGGCAGGTGCTATGTTGCCTTATCGCCATGACCAACCCGGGAAAAATCGCAACACTCGAGAGCGAGGTCCAGGCACAGATCCTCGGCGCAGCCCTCAGCAGCCAGGGCATTCCGCACGCCATACGCAGCTATCACGATTCCGCGTATGACGTCGTGTTCCAGGTCCAGAAAGGATGGGGTCACGTCGAAGCCCCACCCGAATTCAAGAACGCCATACTCCGCACACTCGTCAATATCGAGGCTACCCAGAATACCGAATCGGCCGACTCAGATCAGGAGGAGATCAAGCAGGACCCCCCGGACCAGGCACCCGAAGTGCTTGAACCGGAAGTACTCCCTCCGGAGCCGGACATTCAAGAAGAACGTCCGGCCGACAACTCCCTCTCCGGTCGACTCGAAATAGCATTCGGCCCGATACTCGGCGGGCTGCTGATCGATTTCATTGACCTGGCAACATTAGGACCCGTTGGCATCTTTTGCGGCATGATAATCGGTGGTGCTGCGGCATACTGGGTATGTTCAATCTATAGAATGCCGATCCGGCAGCGCATCATCTGGGCAATCGCAGCGGGTGTCTATTGCACCATACCGTTTACCGAAGCCCTGCCGCTCGCCACACTGATCGGGGCCTATGCCCGGTTTGCTCCCGGCCGAAAGAGCTAGACACGACGGCCTCCCTCAACCACGAACGAAGAACTACTATCCACGAATCTCCACCAACGCGGGCTACGCCCGCAACCCAAGAGGTCAGAA
>SPBP01000147.1 GCA_004525935.1 Lentisphaerales bacterium
CCATCACTGCCCGCGCGAACGACGATGTCTTTATCCGGGAACACAACGCCACCTCGACTGCGGGCGACATGAACGTCGAAAGCGTCTACTCTCAGACCGGCATGGTCCGGCTGGTGGCCGACGGCTCGATCCTCGATGCGCTCGGCACCGTCTTCATGAAGGTCAAGGCGATGCGGGTGGAACTGGATGCCGGCGGGGATATCGGCGATGCGGGGCCCGGCGGCGGCGCGCCGGCGAATTACTTTGAAGTGGATGTTAACGAATCCGGTACCCTGACCGCGACGGCGAACGGCAGCATATGGATCGGCGAGACGTTCGGCAGTATGAACGTGCGCAACATCCTTGCGCGTACGGGCAACGTGGATCTCTGGGCGGCGGTCTCGATACTGGATGCGATCGATCTGGTGAACCCGACGAACCCGGATTCCGGTGACGATACCCCGATAGTATTGCCGCCACCGGAACCTGGGGATCCCGATCCGATCCAGCCGTGGCTGAAAACCGACATCATGGGTGACACCATCAGGCTGATGGCCATTGCCGGTTACATCGGGCTCAGCGGCAACGAACTTGACATCAACAGCGGCTACTCCGGGGCCAGTCTTCTTGAGACATCGAGTGCGGACAACACCTACATTATCGAGACCGCGGGCAACGTGAACATCTTTACCGTCACCACCGGTGTCGACAAGACGGCATTCATCAGTGCACCCGCGGGAGGCATCTACAACGGCAATCCCGGAGCCAGCAACGTGTTGTCCGGCCGGACGTGGCTGTTTGCCAACACGAACATCGGCACCGAGGCTCAGCCGCTGACGACAGAGGTGGGGAACATCAAGGGAGTATCCACGAACGGCGACACATGGATCACGAACAACGGGTCGATGACGGTAGGCGGAGTGCCCGGGGCTCCGGGCACCGGTGTGCTGGCCGGCGGCGGCGTGACAATCGTCACGACCAGTCCGGTCACCATAACGGAACCCATCAAGGCATTTGGCGACATCAGGATAATCGCGACGGATGATGCCAGTGACACCGACTGGGACGGCAGCCTTACTCCGGACGACAGCTCGGATGATGCCGACAACCTGACCATCATCGACATGGGCATTGACGATCCGGAGATCTGGTCTACAGCCGGAGATGTCTACCTGCTCGCCGGCGACGTACCCCTTATCGAGGAAGGCGTGGTAATCTCGGCTGCGGGCGCCGTTACGATTGCCACGGACTACGGTAACGCCGATCCGGGCGTAGGCGGAGAGATTGAGACCCTCGCAACGATCGAGGCGGCAGAGCTCGACCTCATCGGGGAAGAGGACGATGATCTCATAATCCTCACCATAATGCCCGCAGGGATTCCTGCCACGGTCAGTACGTTCGGCGGCGATGATGTCGTCAATATCCGTCAGACCGGCGGTGAAACGCTGGTTTCCGGGGGTGAGGGGAACGACACTTTCCGGGTTAACTACGACCGGAACGGGGCCCAGACCTTTGAAAACGGCATTGCGGGAGAGCTGACCCTGAACGGCGAAGCTGGAAGCGATTCGTACCTCATCGGGTTCGCCGGAAGTGGTGCGTGTGTTGTGAACGTCTTTGACCTCTCACCGGAAGGTGACAGCGGTGTTGACATACTGGATGTGTATGGAACGAACGAGACTGACTACTTCCTCTTCCGTCCCAATGTCATAGCCTCGATCGATCTCGACGAGAACCGCCAGCCCACGGAGAGCGACGAGATAGAACGCTTGAATTACGGATCCGATATCAACGGCGGCATAAGGGTTTACGGACGTGCCGGTGACGATACCTTTGTCCTGGACGATACCAGCACTGCACTTACGCTGTTTGGTGATGCGGGTGATGATACCTTCCAGGTTGGTCAGATGTTCCTGTCGCCGCGCGATCCCGACGACCTGCCCGCCGGCTACGATCCCGAGGACTATAACGCGGGTCTGGACCCGATGGACTACTTCCCGACCACGCTGACGACCCGAGGTTTCCTGAGCAACGGCATCAGTGCCGCTGCGACAATGTACGGTGGCATCGGGAACGACAGTTTCACGGTTTACCGCAACCTGGCAGACCTGTGGCTCTACGGCGAGGAGGACGATGACACGTTCCGCGTACGCGCCTTTGTGAAGGTGGATCCGGACGATCCGAAGGCCCCGATGACCAACATCAACGGCGGCCAGGGCGCCGACTTCATATCCTACACCGTGAATGCCCCGGTTCACGTGGATGGCGGGGAAGGCTACGACACGCTCACGGTTGTCGGCACCGAGTTCGGCGACGACTTTGTTGTCACGTGGTACGGCGTGTATGGCGGCGGGCTCTTCGTAGAGTACGTTGGGATCGAACACGTGATTGTTGATGCGCTGGAAGGCAACGATACCTTCTTCATACAGAGCACCGGCGAATACGTGTCGGTCGACGTCGTGGGCGGTCTCGGTACCGACACGTTCCACATCGGCGGTGCAGGCCCGGACGGTGGACCGATTACAGTTGTAAGCAATGATTTGCTCGGACACAGCGGGTTGATTGTGCACGAGGTAACCAGTGACGACCCGGACTACCAGGCCGTGTTCACGCAGGGCGTTTCGGCGAACGTGGCGGACAACGACGAGGCGGGCATAGTCATTATTCCGCTGGACGGGCAACTTCGTGTATTTGAAAGCCCGGACGCGCCTGTGGGCATGGTCCGATCCAGGTATGCCGTGGTGCTGACCCGTTCTCCGCAGGACACGGTGCAGGTGACCGCAGCACCGAGCCCGTCGAGGGAATCTGAGCAGCGGGCCGGGGGAGCCGGGGTGGCCCTGAACGGGTCCGAGGACGGGGTAACGCTGCTGTTCGACAGGACCAACTGGTTCATACCGCAGGTGATCGAGGTGAGTGCGATCAACGACCTGCTTGCCGAGGGGCCGAGGTACGTCAACATTCAGCACACGGTCGCGCAGGGCGGTTCGGCGGACGATGGAGACGAGTACGACAAACTCGCCATGCGGACAATGGTTGCGCTCGTTGTCGACGATGATGCAGCCGGCGTTGTGGTGGCGGCAACCGGCGCTGTTGTCCTCGTAGCCGAGGCCGATGCGTTTTCACAGGGGGATCCATTCGGCGAGGATAACAACAAGTATTCCGTCGTACTTGCCAGGCGGCCGGCTGCCGGTTCAACTGTCACCGTCATAATAGGCAACACTGACGGCCAGACCGCCACCGACAATGCGGTACTGACATTCAACGAAGGCAATTGGAACGTACCGCAGGAAGTTACGATTACGGCGGTAGTCGACGACTTGACGGAAGGTACTCACTACTCGCGGATTACCCACGGGCTTGGCAGTGACGTCGACGAGTTCTTCGTATTGACGCTCGATGATGTGACGCGCGGCATGGCTGCCGAGCTCAATTTCGACGTGAGCGCCAATCTGGAGGCTGTGCCGGATACAGCCACACAAACGGTGTCGGTGACGCATCCGCTAGGGCTCTCGTTCAGCGCCGAAGTGGTTGCCGGCGAAATTGACCTCAGCGGTTCAACAGTATCTGCGGTCGATGTGGCACTTGGTGGTGTGGTTGCCGAGGGTGAGGTGTGGAGCATCACGCTGGATAGTGTTCCCGGCTCGTTTGATCACACGGTGCTGGCCGGGGAGAGCCCGATAGCAGTTGCGCGCGCACTGGCACAGGAGATCAATGCGCATCCGGACTACATTGCCGGTTACCTGGGCAGCACGGTCACCATTCAGCGAATCGATGGGGCGGAGCCGGTTGTTGAATTTGATATTTCCGACCTGGGCACGGGCGGCACCGGAACCGTCACCAGCGAGGTGCGCTGGAGCGACCTCACAATCGATCTCACCCGAGCTGCGGTGGACGTTGGAGCGGGTGAAACGTGGACGATTTCAGTTAACGGCGTGGATTACCGGTACGTAGCTGGAGAAAACGGTGAAGTCACCGAATTCGATTTCGTTGATGTAACGGTGGCCGACGAAGATGCGCCGGGCGTCATTGTGCTGGAAAGCGGTGGCTCGACCAACGTCATAGAGCCAACCGAGATGGTTCTGCTGGGCATCGGCCAGGTTTCCGACGGCGCGGTAGTGGACGGTGCGGTATTGCTCGTGGATGCGGGCATCGGTCCGGACGTGGTGATCGAAGTGAAGATGATCAGTTTAGGGCTCACCAAGAGCCTGGGCCGGGCCACGATCAGCGGAGTCGGTGATGGCGTGACATGGTCGCTTGCGACGATTGCCTTGAGTGGCGCGCCCGACGTCGGCGAAATCTGGATCCTCGAGATCAACGGGGCCCCCTACGCGCATCCGGTGGTTGCGGGAGACACGCTTGTGAGCGTGGCCGCCTCGCTTGAGACGCTCGTCAATAACGCCGCCGAGACCTACACGGCGACATCAACCGCGGTCACGCAGTTTCTCGCAGACTTCGGAACAGCCGTGCTCTATGAAACTGCCGGTAACGATTCGATCTACACCGCGCAGACGCTTGATTTTGCAAGGTGGGGTATCTCGGCTAGCCCTGACATTGTGAACGCGGACACCGTCCCCCACCTGACAATCAAGGGAACGGGTGACGGGGAAACGGACTTCTACAGTTTTACCGTTACGGACCAGATGATAACGGATGCCGGTGTGGGCGGGGTTGCCGCCGTGTTTGACATAGACCACGGCTATGAGCTGTTCGACGCTGAACTCTGGGGAAGCCAGATACGACTCTACAAGCTTTATGAGAATGTGGATGGCGTACTTCAGGCCGATCTGCTGGATAGCGGGTACGGCTGGTCCGATCCCTTTACGGACGGCGCACTGGGCAGCAACACGTGGCTTGACGACTACCTGGAGTACAACATCACCGAGGCGGGGACATACTGCATCGAACTCGTCAACTGGCTTGGCTGGTACCTGAACTTCGGTTCCATGGGTCTACTTGACGGCACCGCTTATGACCTGAACATATCCATGCCCGAGCACGAGACGGTCGCATTCACTTTTGCGCCTTCGCCGGTACCCGAAGTCGAGGGAGGACCCGGCAGTGTCCAGAACGTCGACGACCCGGATAACTGGTTCACGTTCCACGATCCCGAAGTCGGAAACGGTACTACGATAACGTCGGACATCCCCTACGTGACGGTACAGGGCATTGGCGACGGCTCATGGGACACTTATGAATTCACGGTTACGGCCAGTATGCTTATTCGCGACGCCGGCACCGTCGTGGGAACGATTGACCCGCATACCTACTACACTGCTGCAACGGTGGATCTTGACGGGACCGTTGATCCTGGTGACAAGTGGACCCTCCGGATTGACGGCAGGGACTACGCTTACACCGCGCTTGCGGACGAAGGGCTCGTTGAGGTCGCCGCGGGCCTGTTGGCCACGGTTACTGCGCAGAAGCCTGCCGCGGCGACCTACACTGTGACGGTCCCCGTGGGCTCGGACATTATCACGATTGTGGATGAGGCCGGCTTCTGGCTTTCGGTGAACCAGGAACGGAACACTGCGGGCAGCGTGACGAGGACACTGGCCACGACATCCGACGTGCTGTTCGATGACGCGACCGTTCAGCTTGGCGGCACGGTCGGGGCGGACCAGACATGGACGGTGACGATCGACGGTACACCCTACAGCTACCCGACGGTGAGCGACGACGGCGTGGACGAAGTGGGTGCCGGACTTGAGGGCCTGATTCCGGGCGCCACCTACACAGACGCGACCAACACTCTGAGCCTAACGGGGCTTGGTGGGCAGACGGTGGTGTTCTCGCAGACGGCGTTCAACCCGCAGGGCACAGCCGTGATCCGGGGCACCCCGCTTCAGACACAGCTTCCGTCGATCGAATGGCGAAGTGCGGACCTGGCGCTGGGCGGTACAATCCATCCGGAGCAGACATGGCGTCTGACATTCGATCGTGACGGAACCGTTACATCATACGAATACGAAACGCTGGCGAGCGCCACGCCCGCCGCCGATGTGGCGGACGGTCTTGACGGTGAACTTGGGGACGGTTTCTCCGGCACAGTTGTAGGGAACGTGCTCACTATTACGCGTGCCGACAACGCGCCGTTCATTGTCAGCCTGGAGATTCTCGAGGCTGATGTAGAAAGCAGCATGACTGTCAGCGGAACGCCGAGTCACTACTCCGAGGCGCTGATCGACTTCTCCGGTCCTGTCAAGGCCGGTGAGACCTGGAC
>SPBP01000275.1 GCA_004525935.1 Lentisphaerales bacterium
CTAGATCCCTCCTGCCCTCCGACAAAGCTCGCGACAAAGCTCGCGACAAAGTTTCTGACGGTCAGGCGTGCTCATCAATAGAAAATCCCCCACTATTCCCGGAAGCGCCGGGAAACAGGACCGGTGAACAAAAGCGGCGTCAAGCCGCCGCACTCCAAAAAAACGACATGTAAGATAAACGCGGTTTGGGATGCCGAATGCATGCTTTGGAGTGCGGCGGCTTGACGCCGCTTTCCCATACATAGCGCGCACAGGTATCGTGGAGTGCACCAGATCGGCCCGAACGAATGAACCTGTTAGCGGCGAAGTGACTTGCGGCGTTAGGACACGCAGACTGCGGCAAAGGGCTTGCTCCTACGGCGTCTTCCTGCTACAAGCGCCTCTACTGTGCACCTTGCAAACGCTTGGTACAGAACCGATTCTAACGGAAAGGAAGTCCGAAAATGAGTACACGATGGAGTATTACAGGATTGGTAGTGATGCTTTTGATTGTCTGTTCCCAGCTGTGTCCGGCCGGCGAGGGCTGTGGCGGATGCCCGAAGGCAAAGGCAGCGGCGGAGAAGGCGAAAGAGGGCTGCGGCGGATGCCCGAGAGCAAAGGCAACGGAGCAAAAGGCGGAAGTTGCAGCTGCGGATCTGCCTGCAGTCGTAACGGCTGCGGTTCTGAAGGCCTTACCGGATGGCAAGATCACCGGATCAGAGAAAGAGGTCGAGGACGGCAAGGTGGTCTACGACGTGGAAGTTATGGTCGGAGATGCGAAATACGAGGTCGAGGTCTCTGCCGAAGGGGAGGTCATTGAAATCGAGCAGGAAGGCAAAGACGAGCCGGATGGCGATAATAACGACGAAGACGATGGCGAAGAAGACGATGATGAGGGCGAGAAAGATTAGCCGCGCGTGATGATCTTGATGCTTGAAGAAGGCCCCGGTAGTCTATTGAGACAACCGGGGCTTTCTATTGAATGGCTCAACTGGAGCGGGCATTATGAAGGTGGCAGATGACGCTGAACCCGATTGAGAAGCAGGAGGAACTCGAGTCTTCAGAGGGCTCGTTCGTCCAGGCAATAAAGAACCGGCTCCCCGAATGGGGACCGATTCGCTGGACAATCGTTATTCTTGCGCTGCTGATCCTGGCAACGACTGGTGTTTCCCTTTTTTCCAGGCCGGATTACGAGGTTCTCTATTCGCCATCCGCCCTGGTCATGCCGAGTGCTGAGGCGAAGGGCATCTACGTGACGCACATCATAGAGGTCGGGAACACGGGTGCACAGACGCAGGACCGTGTCGCCCTGCGCTTCCGAAAGTCGGCTATGGACCGTCTTGTTCTGGATGTGTGGGCAAGGAACTTTGGTGTGAGTGATCGACCGGTTTCGATTTCGACCAACCAGGACCTGACTATCGTCGACCTGGGAACACTGGAGCCGGAGAAGCGTGTGAAGGTCACGTTCACGCTCCTGTATCCGCAGGGAATAGAGCCGGAGCCATGGGAGGCGCTGTTTGTTGATATTGCTCTTCACGCCGGTAAGGCGAGGCGGGGCGATCCCGGCATGACGATGGTGGGACGTGCATGGTTCACCCTCTTCGGAAGACTGCTTCCTTTCTGATGCCAGCTTGCCGACGGCGGTGAGTAACATCTCCTCTTTTCGACTTTGTCCGCAGGTAACTTTCTGGTATGCAAGGGGGGAGATTGCGGGAGCTCAAAGACGAGGACGATCGAAAGGAGACGTGATGTCGCTTAATTATGTGGAGAAGATTGATGATGGTGTGAAGGTGAATCATGTGCTGGCCAGCGTTTCGGACAAGGCGGGGCTTGATGCGTTTATTCCGGGCCTGGTCCGTGCGAATCCCGCTGTGAAGATCTATTCGACGGGTGGCACATACACGAAGATCAAAGAGATCCTGGGCGCGAAGGCTGATGCAAACCTGATGCAGGTGTCGAAGTACACGGGGCAGCCGGAAATGCAGGGCGGTCTGGTGAAGACACTGGACTTCAAGATATACCTGGGACTATTGAGCGAAACATACAACGATGCGCACCGCAAGGACCTGGAGCGCACGGGCGCGGTTGCACTCGACATGGTTGTGGTGAACCTTTATCCGTTCAAGCAGACGGTTGCGAAACCGGACGTAACTCCTGAGCTTGCCCGCGGCAATATCGACATCGGTGGACCGTGCATGGTTCGGGCTTCGGCAAAGAACTTCATTCGCGTGGCGTCGGTGACGGATCCGGCGGACTATTCGGGGATCCTGGCTGAACTTGAAAAGTCTGGGGGCGCAGTATCGCTTGAGACGCGTTTTGCACTGGCACGTAAAGCGTTCAAGCACACGGCTGAGTATGACACGGCGATTTCGGGGTATCTTGCGGCAACAGCCCTGGAGGAGATCAGGAACTGCTACAAGGTGCAGTAGGCGCCAGAAGAACTCCTCCCGCAGATCCGCGGAGGTGCAGAGGAATGCAAGACATACAACCGCCGACGCGGACGGACCACGGGACAACAGGACTACAGGACAACTGAGAGAAATCATTACAGAAGAGCGCGCTTGTCCACCTCTGGAGGAAAGCACGCGAAGAACTGACTGTGTGGGTGTGTGAGAAACTGATCCCGCCAAGGCGGGACAAGTTCAATAGCCGACAGCCAACAAGGAATATCGAGGAGCGGGGCAAGTTTCCAAATCCTGACACCCGAAACCTGAGACCTGAGAATGCAACCGCTGATGAACGCCGATATTGATCGCGACAAACAGGCATCCGCCTTCGCCGCAGGCTACGGCGCGACAGGCAAAACGGCACAGAGAAGAAGGGACGGGGGAGTCACATGCATGAGATAAGTATTCGGACGCATTTCTCGGCAGCGCACAGGCTGGCGGGCTATGAAGGAACGTGCGCCAATCTGCACGGGCATAATTGGGAAGTTGAAGTGGTGGTGTGCGGCGAGGAACTGGATGAGACGGGAATGCTTGTGGATTTCCGAAAGCTCAAGAGCGCGGTTCGCGAGGCAACGTCGGGGCTGGATCATGCGGACCTGAATGCGCTGGCTGCCTTCAAGAGCTCAAATCCGACATCGGAGAATATTGCACGGCACCTTTTCGAACGCCTGCGCGAGACACTTGCGGGGCATGGTTGCAGGCTGGATCATGTGACGGTGCGTGAGACGCCGGATTCCTCAGCTACCTACAGGGCGTGAGTGGTCATCGGGGCACAATCGGTCCTCGTCCTCGAAAAAGGTGTCAAACGGAAATCAGGACGCGACAACCGCATGTGTGTGAGTGTGTGGGTATGTGCGAGAAATGATTCCGCCCTCAGCCCTGACACCCACAATCTGAACCCAACCTCGGCCATTTTCACTGGAGATCCAGCTCTGTGAATTTCCGTACTCGCCGTCGATGACATGCGCCAACTTGTGATTTGGGTTGTTTGCATAGTCGCCAGACGATGTTGCCCTGCCACCCGCTGTTGCCGCGGCAACATTTCGCGGCGGCGCGTCGTCGGTCGCCGCGGTAAAGATTTCCAGTTCGTCGATGCAGGGCTCCGAAGCATTGGTTGCCGCTACCGTGAATCGAACAAACTTCGCTTCGACGGGATCAAACTGATCTGTATTGAGCTTGGCGTTGACGGCAGGCCGTGATTGGGACGAGCCCTCCGGAACGGTCTCTGGCTGAGGCACGGGATCCTTCGGACGTATTGTCCGTGGACCATGCTGTACACCCGCAAAGGTGGCGTACATCGCGTAGTAGTCTGTTTGCGCTATTGGATCGAATTTGTGGTCGTGACAGCGACTGCATCCCACCGTCATCCCCAGGAACGCTTCGCTGGTGGCACGAATGATTTCGTCAATTGCATCAGCGCGAATCTGGGCGGCCGCTTCCTTGTCTTGATTGCCAACGTCGTCATAGGGCCCACAGA
>SPBP01000040.1 GCA_004525935.1 Lentisphaerales bacterium
GCCGGAGGCGAAAATTGGTGGAGGTAAGGAGGATCGAACTCCTGACCTTCTGAATGCCATTCAGACGCTCTACCAACTGAGCTATACCCCCACTACAAATCGAGATATTTAGGGCGAAAACGGGCCAATTGTCAACACGCTGAGCGTTATTGGGGCAGGCCGTCTATTTCTCTGATTATCCGAAGTCCGATATCGAAACTTCTCAGTCCGGATGGCTGAGCGAGTCCGCGGTTTGCAGAACGACAGTATCGCGGCGCTTCGTCCCAACTTCCGCCCCGTATGGCCCTGAAACCGTCAAAGCTGCCGACTGGATCAGAAACTGCTTCGGCGCTGTAAACGGCAGGTGAATCCATGCACCACTCCCAGACGTTTCCTATGGTGTCGCATAATCCCCAGGCGTTGGGGGCAGTGGTTCCGATGGGTTGTGTGCGGTTGCCGCTGTTGCCGGCATGCCACGCTACGGCATCGAGTTTGTCGTACGTATCGCTGAAGTAGAATGCCGTCTGAGTCCCAGCCCTTGCTGCATACTCCCATTCCGCTTCTGTTGGGAGTCTGTAACTGCCGTTGGGTGCAATCTCGCTCCTGCAGAGCAGATCACAGTAGGTGACAGCATCGTTCCAGGATACATTCTCGGCCGGCAGTTCTGAATCGACTTCGGCGAAGCATGAGCGATTCCGCATACCCGCGCTGCGCCACTGCCGCTGTGATACCTCCGTTACCCCGATGTAGAAAGGCTTGGTTATGGTCACTGTATGCCGTGTTTCATCAGGTTCGGCATAGAGCTCGTTCTTCCGGCTGCCCATGATGAAGCTTCCTGGAGGAATCAATCTCATTAGAATGCCGCTCTTCCGGGTGCGCACTTCCACGGGGAAGCCTACTAACGAAGCCAACTCACTTTGCCTGCTTTGAGCCACCTCGCTACCCGGTGCCAGGTTGGCGGTCGAGGCCATCCGTGCGGTCGTTACCGCGACAAGATCGGGGAATAGAAAATGGAATCGTTCGAGAAGGATTTGATGCTTGAGAGATTCAATGCTCTTAATTTCGGCCGCCGTAAGCACTCCATACCAACTGGTGTTTCTGCACTGCGCAAGGACACCAAGTCCTTCGACGAGAAAGGGAAGACCTTTTCCTGGCTGTCTCTTAGGTGTCTGTTCGGCGAAGACCAATAGCTCCTTAGCTTTGGCCAGGGCTTCTTCGAGCCGTGAAACTGCGAACTCACGGGCCTGTCTGTGCTTTTCTTCCTTGGCCCGCTGGACTGCCTTAACAAGGAGCATGCGTGCGTCTGCAATGGCCGTTGCGGCTTGCTGCCATTCGCCTTCAGCCACAAGACGAGCTGAGAGAGCTATCATATCGGTAGTCTGGCCCCAGGCCGATCCGCCAAACTTGTCGAGGTTGATCTCTTCCCTGGCCCTCAGCAGGTCATCGGCATATCCCTGTTCGACCTCTCGAACGGCCTGAACGCCAACTGCCCATTGTTCCGCCGCGACAAAGGAGTCGAACGATTTCTTCCAGACGTCTTGAGCATCCGCGAAATTGCCGTTTTCGAATGCGGTGGATGCGTTGAGTTCGAATTCCAGGGCCGTAGCCCACAGGGTGGGAGCATCGTGCTCGGCGTCTGCCTCCACGCACCGCTTCCACATTTGTTCGGAGTTCTCTCGCAAGACAGCGGCCGAGTTTCGGTCCTTGGCCAGCTCTTGAAGTGTATCGCAGTCTGTTACGAGACCATCATAGGTATTGATGGCAACGTCATAATCCGCCGCATCAAACGCAGCGCCGGCCTCGTTGAGGCGCGTTTCGATTGACGAGATGGATTGTGCGAATCCCTGGTCTGGCGACAGTGTGCGCACTTTAGACCAGCGTGCCTCTGCTTTCTTCTTGAGGGGGAGGGCTCTGGCGAGCTTCTGGGCGACTACGATTTCGGAGCGGAGCTCAGCGGCTTCAGAATTAGCTGCGTCGACGAGGAGGACCTTGTCTATGGCAGTCAGCGCGTCAGGGTACTGTTCCGCGTCGAATGCGGTTCTGGCGCCCTGGATGAGTTCGGCCACCTTGGCAGCCTGCTGCTGGGCAGCCTGCATAGCCTGCGCTTCGTCCTGCGGGTCTTGTTTGGACTCCTTGGCCTTGTTGCAGCCACAGACGACCGCAATTGTGAGGGCTACTACGAAGACAGTGAGAACACGTCCGTAGCTTCGTGTCAGGTTCATAAAGCTTCTCCCCGTTGGCTATTCAAAAAAAAGACGCTGAGGACAGTGTCCTATCTTGCCTGACTTAATGCTAGCGGGTAGCGCGGGAATATCAAGAAGAACCCGCCGCAAGTTGGGGTGGAAATCAGGAGAACCCGGGTCACAGCCTTTGAAAGAGGCCGGTTGTCCAGCCGTCGCCCGATTCTACAGCCATCTCTCCAAAGCCGAGGTGCTGATACTGGTCGCGTATGAGGGGGTATTGGTCTGCAAGCATGCCGGCCAGAATAAGGTGTGAGCCCGGGCGCATGTCTACACATTCGACGATGTTGCCGGCTTGCGCTGTCAAGACGTCGGCCAGGATATTTGCTACTACGACACTGCACGGCTGGAGATTTCGCATGGAAGCCAGATCTCCGACAGAGAAACTGATCTTCCCGGCAACCGAATTGAGAGCAGCATTAGCGCGAGCAATTTGAACGGCCTGTGGGTCGTTGTCCACCGCGACAACCGGTGAGAACCCCAAACGGACGGCAGCGATTGCCAGGATACCCGTTCCGGTGCCGAGATCGAGCAGGCTGGAAGGCAGGCAATGCCCGGCCAGCACGTCAACGAGCTTCAGGCAAGACCGGGTTGTAAAATGGCGACCGGTTCCAAAAGACATGCCGGGATCGATCTGCACCTCCAGGTCATTCTGGCCGAGTTGGAATGTCGCCCAGGTAGGTCGGACGACAATGCGGGCAGACACCCGTTCAGCGGGAAAATGCTGTTTCCAGGATTCTCCCCAGTCCTCGAAAGGAACGAGCTTAATGGAGATTGACCAGGTCTCACCCTCGGACCATTGGCGGAGGCGGTCTTCGAGAGACAGTCGGAGGCGCGATGCATCTAGTTCCGATTCAAGGAAGATATCGAACTGTGCAGTTTGGGCTGTATCATCCAGAAAGAGAGAGAAGGGTTGGCTGATTGCACCGAGTCCGATTTCAACGAGCTCGGAGAATGCGATGGTTGTTCGGATCTGAAGAGAGACAAGATCAGCCCCGGGCGCTGTTGCACTGGAAACGGTTGTACTCCTGCGCGTCATGCTATTCACCTGAGTGGTTCCCTGAGTTGTGTTTTGGCATGGGCTGCCTCGCGAGGCTCGGTTCATCCTGAAGCGAGACCGGTATCCAGGTTCGCACAGAGTTGACCAGATAGACACGCGAGGCACGGAACAGATTCTCGACCGGAAGGACGCATTCTCTTATCTTGCCGGTGTCGAGGAGTAATTGCCTGTAGACGCCCGCCAGTAGCCCGCACTGGACTGGCGGCGTAACGAACTGGCCATCCTGTTCGACGACTACGTTTGCGATCGTGCTTTCCGTGACTTCCCCGCGTTCATTCCACAGGATGACATCATCAAGGTGCACGGCATCAGTTCTGGCGCGTTCATAGATGCTCCTGTCGGTTGTTTTGTGGTAGAGCATGGGGTTCTTTGAGTCAACAGGCTTCCTGGCCAGAGCGACGCGCCATATAACTCCTGGTGGGTCAGGGGTTAAGGCCAGATGCTCGATATGGATTTCGCCCCTTCGCGATAGCAGGAGCCTGACTCTTACCCGTTGAGACTTCATCGTACGCACATAGTCTGAGAGACGCAGGTTGATCGCCTCAAGATTGCAGGAGTATCCAAAGTAGCGGGCAGATGCCGCAATGCGGGAAAGATGCCTGTCGATCAGGAACAGCGTGTCGCCGTCCCACAGGATTGTCTCGAGCAGCATAAAGTCGGTTGGGCGAGACGTCAGGAATGCAGCCTTGGTCAGGCATTCGTCATACTCATCCTGCGAATCGGAGTCCCAGACAATTCCGCCGCCCACGCCGCATTCCGCGAGGGCGGACCTGGTGTCTATGGTGACGGTTCGAATGGCGACATTAAACTGAGCTTTTCGCCCGGGCGAAAAGAAGCCCACGCAGCCGGTATAGACGCCCCTGGGCTCCGGTTCCAGCTCCCGGATGATTTGCATTGTACGCACCTTTGGCGCACCAGTCACCGATGCGCAGGGAAAGAGAGAGGAAAGGATGCTGGTGAGTCCTGCATCACTGTTGCATTCAACAGTGGATGTCATCTGCCAGAGTGTGGGGTATCTTTCAAGGTCGTACAGGCTGATGACATTAACGCTTCCTGGATCGGCTATACGGCCGAGGTCGTTTCGTATCATGTCTACGATCATGACGTTCTCGGCGCGGTTCTTTTCGGACTGTGACAATTCCTCGGCGAGGCCGGCATCCTCATCAGTGGTTCGCCCCCGTGCCGATGTGCCCTTCATGGGACGGGAAAGAAGCCGCGTGCCGTCAAGGGAGAAGAACAGTTCGGGTGAAGCGGAGCAAATGCTGAATTGGCCGGTATCCACGAAAGCGGAGTAACCCGCCTGCTGCGCACTGATCAGGCGCAGAAACATGTTCCACGGATCACCGACATCATGGCACCTGAGTCGTAGAGTGAAGTTGACCTGGTAGGTGTCACCATTTTTCAAGTAGGACCGAATGCCGGCTATAGCCGCCTCGTAGGAGGAGCGGGAAACGCAGGACTTCCATTCCGGTTGAGGCCTATTGTCAGGTGTTGCGCGATCTGGTGGGCAGAAAGGTTTGGCATTCTCGAACAGTCCGAACCAGACCAGCGGCAAGTTTCCAGGCTCCCGGGCTACAAGCGCCGGATCAAATGCGGGAGATGCTTCGTAAGAAATGAAACCGGCTGCATGCAGACCGTCCTGCACGGCTGCCTCAACGGATTCGAGAGTGGGGATTACGTCAGGGAGGGATCGCGCCTCGAGTACCTTTCTGGGATTCTCGAACAGCAGCCATCCGGCCTCGGAGCCGCCGTGTTGGATTACTGCACGCATATGAGAAGGTGTGATGTGGGGTGCAAGTTACTCAAGCAGTCTTCTGGTTCTCGCAAGAAACGACTCTGTAGAGAACGGTTTTGACATGAAATCATCGGCGCCCGTGCGATCTCGCCAGACCTCGTCGTCTTGCCCGGTGCCCTCCGTAATGGACGTTGTGATGAGAATCGGGATCCGCGCATAGAGCGGATCATTCTTCAGTTCCCGGCAGATGTCGAATCCGGTTTTGCCGGGTAGCATGGCGTCGAGCACGATCAGGTCCGGTGTGATCTTGCGAAGAATGGCCAGGCCCTCGGTTCCATTCGCAGCTTCAAGCACCTCGTGACCATCCTCACGGAGGAGACGTGCCTCCATCTCGCGAAGCTGGTAGGTGTCTTCGATGATAAGAATTCTCTTTCGAGTGCTCATCCGGACTCCCTTCAGTACTTCGCCCCGGTCTAATCTTGTTGTTGCGGATCAGCGGATGGCTCGATATAGCTATCACGCCAGTTCTCTTCAGCTTCACGAAGAGCCCTCTCAATGAATGTGCCCTTCGCTTTTGTGTAGGCGTTGCGATCCGAGGAATGCTGAAGGGCAAGGCGCTGCTTGAGTTTTGCGTATTCGGCGGCCAGGGCAGGGGTGCTGATCAGGTAATCGCGGAACAGCAACCAGGATCGCCAGTGAGCACTGGACGAAGAAACCACGTGAAGGTAGTGCGTATGAGGGTTACCCTTGACGAAGAAATGTCGGCCTGGCAAGCCGTACTCTCCCTTGTACTCATAGCCGAGGCTCGCAAGCGGCTGAATACAGGAGGGCACCCGATCCTCACTCTCGACGGAAGCAGCGATATCAATGATAGGCTTGGCAGGCATGTCGGGTATCGCCGTGCTGCCGATATGCTGGATTGTAAGAATATGGTTGGCAAGAACGGCAAGCAATCCATCGCGTTCACGATCGTAGAAAGCTTCCCACTCTTTGGAATGCGGGAATAGACGCACTGTCCCGTTTTCCAGTCCGATTTTGCCCGGCAGTTGGGACATAAGGTCAATATCCTATCCGAAAGTGCTTCCGTTCCAGCCCCAGCAGTCTGCTGCAACGTCCATAAATGTAATGTAGACTGATTCGGGCGGGATGCCAAGTTCGGATTGAAGCAGACGGCAGAGATCGCCGGTTATGGCATTGTTTACCTCGTGGGTGAGCCCGCCGATACCTCGCACATCGGCGAATACCACCGGGCCGGGCTTGCCGGCGATCGAGCCGACAACGCGATCGATAGTCACCATGACGTACTTCTCCGGTTTTCCTGTAGCCTTGGCTAAAAGCGCTGAGGCAGAAGCCAGAAGCTGCTCCTCTCCTGCAGGGGGCATATCAGCAGACGTCTTGATCATCAGTAATGGCATTGGTTATCTCCTTTTTGGGGCAGAACGCCCTGGGCCAATGTGGGCTGATCATATAACGCAATGCTGCGTATTGTCATGATCATTCTGGGTGAGCATTGATAATGGAGGCGAAGGTGCCCAGACACCGCAGATGCGGACCAAAGGCTCATCTCTCACTTCCGAGTTTCGTCACCGCGGGCCCCTTTTTCGCTTGTAGTGGGGGATAGGAGGGATAATGTAGTAATACTTTCAGGAAGATTCGGCGCATGGCCGGTGTATGACAGGATCTTGTATCGGCAGGTGCGGATGATGAAGAAAGAGGTACCTCAATGCTGAAAGAGAAAGCAGATTCGGAAGTGACCAGGAAAACGACAAACTGGAAGCTGAGATTGAAGCTCGTCGGCGCGCTGCTGCTTGCACTGCTGTGCATCTTGATAGTGTTAATGAACATGCAGTGGGTTGAAATACGACTGCTGCTCATCAAGGTCAGTATGCCGGTAGCGGTGCTGGTTTTCGTAACAACGCTGATGGGTTTCGGCATCGGGGTGCTGGCCGCCATGATCTGGGCCAAGCGCGACGGAAAGTAGTGCTACCTGTGGAGGCATGAAAGGCCTTCCTGTCTGTGTGTAGTCTCGTCTCCGGGACACAACATCGGTTGCTCCGTCAGTTTACAATTCCCCACGAGAACAACATTGAGAACATTACGAAGGACGGAACCCCCCCGATCAGCGAATCATGGCGCGACCGGTGATGAGGCGGCTGCAACGCGAATCTTGAACGCGATATCGCGCAGGAACTCCGGAATGGCGATCGTCACGGTCGACTTCTCCGTTTCGATCGCTGAGGATGAGATGCGATGGCCATGGCTGGTGTCCCAGAACTCGAAAACGATATTGCCGGGCTTTATCTCGCTGACTACGAGCTGCCCGTTTGTAACCGGAGACTGATCTGACAGGTCGGCTATCTTGAAGCTTGCAGGGCGGTATATCCATCCCATTCCCCATGAGTCGTCCTTGAAGCATATAGCCTTGATATCACCCGATTGTCCACCGGATTCCACTCGCAGCCAGGTCGTCTTGCGATCGGGTCCACGCCTGTCTTCTCCCTTTACGAAAGCGGCGAGCGCCGCATATTCCGGGTAGCAGTTCTCTTCATCGATGAATTCCCACCACCAGAAGAGAGGGGTCGCCGGCAGTGCCGTGCACGGTGACGACCACAGCGCGGCGTGGAGCGACGACTTGAGCAGGTGAGAGCTTGCGGAATCCCAATTGCCACCGAATTCAGTTATGAGAACCGGCTTACGAAGGGTTTCAGCAAGCCTTGCTGCGTCTACGACGACGTCTACAATCTTAACAGGATTCTCTCCGCCATGATAGCCGTTGGCAGGAACAAAATCGATTTCGGGCATCTCGATAAGTTCGCGATTATGCGATCCGTGCGACCCGGAAACATGAGTGCCCACAAGGTGGCGGTATGGATCCATGCCGTGCACGAGGTCTGCTGCCCAGCGATGCCACTCACGGACCTTCGGGTCATTCCACGATTCTCCGTTTGAGCCGGTTAGATTCAGTTCACTCCACAGCTCCCATGACATAACTCGGCGGCTGTAACTCCAGCGCGCAATCGTGTAGCGCATGAGCTGGGCAAACGATGCGCGTGCCCGCGGGTCGGAGAAATAGTCCTCGGGCCGCTCAAGGTATCCACCGTTCTTCACGTTGAAGGGATTCTCGTTCCACTGCTGGTCCGAGAATGAGCTGAACTTCCCGTGGTTGTGTATTACGAGGTTAAGAAAGATGTCATTGGCTTCAGCCTGCTCGAGGAGAACGTCCATCTCCCATGCGTGGATGAGATTATACCGACCGATTCCGTGATAGCCCCGGCGCTCAGGACTCCATTCAATTGCAAGTGACCATGGGGCAAACCAGACTTCGGCGAAGCGCTCATTGTGCTCGCGCATCTTGCGGAAGTAATGCTCATAGTAGCTGTTGTCTTTAGGCCATCGTTTTCGCAACGGCAGTTTCTCGTGGTAACGGACATCGTACGGTGATCTGATATTCTGGCCGACCGGAAAGAAATAGTCCTTATTTGAGAACTCTAAGAAGCGGGGATCCGATGCGGAAGTCGTCACAAATCCAGGCGTGCGGGGTGTGAGTGCGACGAACGAAGCAGGACCCCACGATGTTTCACCGCAGGCGTCCCGAACACGGATGGAATACGTATGTCTTCCCTGAGTTCTGGGAGCAAAGCGTATGCACCAGTGAGGTCGGCCCTGTGGAAGTACGTTATCGTCAATGCCATCGCTGGTCCGGTAATAGGCCTGGGAATAGAAGGCCGGCATTTCGACTACGGTGCCGTCCGGCTCGTGGAAGAAGGCTGTTGCTGAGACTGTGTTGGTGTCAAACGGGTTGTCATATCGGTCCGGCAACAGAAAGATTACTTCAAACTTCTCGTAGCACGGGACCTCGTTCCGGTTAGGCCGTACGCTGGTGATAGTTGGAGGGGACAAATCATATCCACGCAGTTTGCCCTCCAAGTTCGAGAGGGCGGTCTCTCCTCGAAACGGATACTTGGATAAGACCTTCATTCCAATTTCAACTGGCTCGAAGGATGATTGGAAGTTCCATGCTCCGTGGTGGCCGACCGGCTGCCACCCAGTTACATCGGGCGCGAGTGAGACCCACGTCTCGTCCGACTCCGCGGCACATATCGAGTGCAGGACCGCGAGTATCAGAATTGCTGTTGCGGCAATGGTTGGTGGAAACAATGTCATAGGTTGTTTGGCGCTATCGATTCGGACCGTTCGAAGCCTGATCGCGAGTGAAGCGTGAAGATGCTCACATCGGAACACTATTTACGAGTCGCATTCTATCGAAGGTGTTTTGGTTTGCCAGAGAAAAAGCGGTCTGGTACCAGGCCGGCAGGACGTCAAAAGCGCTTCGTATTGGAAATGGACATGCCCACAGGGCACTTGTGTCGGTTGGTGATGAGCGATCAGTGGCGACTAGCAGTGCGTCGGGCTTATCCCCGCCCGCGGTGGGTCAAAGTCCTAGCCCTGCCAGTATGTTTTGCTTCGCAAACCTGAAACCCGGCCGCCCATTCGGCGGCCCTGTGAATGGTCAAGCTTGCTTGGCAGGCGCGGGATTCCAGGGTATGATCTTCGGCGTCAGGGTCTTGGCGAGTGCTCAGTCGGGAGAACGGATAGCCGTGAAGAGATTCGAGAGTGGGCAGTTGTTTGAGGAGCGGAAAACCGGATTCATCGAGACGTGGCAGGAATTCATCAGGTTCCCCAGCGTGAGTTCCGATCCCGACAATGATGCCGATTGCCGCCGCTGTGCAGAGTGGCTCGCGGCCGGCATTGCCGGGTCCGGCCTTGATGCCCGGCTTGTTGAGACGCCTGGCAAGCCCCTTGTTCTTGGCGAGCGGTTGGGCAAGCCGGGGAGGCCGACGATATTGCTGTACGGTCACTACGATGTCCAGCCTGTGGATCCCATAGAGGAATGGATCAGCCCGCCGTTTTCTCCCGAGATTCGAGCAGGACGACTCTTCGGTCGGGGAGCTCAGGATAACAAGGGACAATTCACATACGCATGGAAGGCAATTGAGACCTTGCTTGCGGAATGCGAGCAGGACATATCGGTGAAAGTTATCGTGGAAGGAGAGGAGGAGTCGGGCAGCGCCGGGATTGCGGCAGTGTTGCCGGACCTGAAGAGTGACCTTCGTGCGGATATACTCCTGTCCTGTGATACTGGGACCGTTGCTCCCGGAATTCCCACGATTACACTTGGCTTACGCGGGATAGCGTACATGACCGTAACAGTTGAAGGCCCCCTGATGGACCTGCATTCGGGCGTTCATGGAGGCAAGGCTCCGAATCCGGCGACGGAACTGGCCAGGCTCCTTGCGACTCTCCACAATCCTGACGGCAGCATTGCGATCGACGGGTTCTATGACGGGGTTTCGGAACCTACTGAGGACCAGAGGGTTCTCCTGGCTGCAAGGTCATTCGACCCGAGAGTGTATGAGCGCGCCACCGGTGTTGCGCCGGTGGCTGGGGAGAGCCGATTCTCGCCCGCTGAACGGGTTGGATTCAGACCATCTCTTGACATAAATGGTATTTCATCGGGTTATTGCGGTCACGGGATGAAGACCATAATTCCCAAGTCGGCGTCGGCTAAGATATCTGTAAGACTCGTGCCCGGCCAGGAACCGCAACGTGTTCTGGAGCTTCTGGAGTCGCATCTCGGCACGCATGCCCCTCGGGGGCTTATCCTGACGATTGCCGAAAAGGGAGCTGCGGGTGGCGCCGTGAGTCTTGATCCACACTCGCCTCACGCGAAGCGCGCGGCGGCCATACTTCACGAAACCACGGGCAAACAGACCGTTTTCAGCTGGTGTGGCGCTTCCATTCCGGTAATATCATTGTTGTCCAGGGTGTCCGGCGCTGAACCACTCCTGGTGGGCTTTGGCAACGACGAGGAAGATAGGATACATGCACCGAACGAATCCTTTTCACTTGAACAGTTCAAGGATGGGTTTAGATTTGTTGCATCATTTGTTGCTGGGCTGTGATCACGTGGAACCGGTATTGCAGAAGGCTAACTGACGCATTGAGCGAGGAATGGATGGCAAGATGAGAACGAATGCTGACGCAGACGGGCGATTGGCTGACGGCGGTGCGATGGAAGATGCCGTACAAGAAGGGGATCAGATCCGGGATACGGACATTGTGTTCGAGTGTTCGCACTGCGGCAAAAGCCTGGCCATAGACTACCGTGCCGCAGGTCTGACTATTCCCTGCACGGACTGCAAACGGATCATCGATGTTCCTATTCCGGAGGGCATGGAACTGGGCGATCTGGATGTCTCGGCGGAGGATGTGCGTGGTAGAAACATTCGCCTGCGCGATGCACTCGGAGGAGCTCAGGGCAGGTTGAAGGCGCTTGAAGCCACGGTGAAGGAGCTCAGGTCAGAGCGCGCGGCCCAGGATCAGGCAAGAATGGAACACATCGAGCGTTGGGATAGGCTTCGCCAGGAAAGCACTCATCTGCGGAAGGCGGTCAAGGAGATGTCGGAGTCCTTCGAACGGATGTCTCAGATCCTTTCAAAAAGCCTGTAGTCGACGGAGTCAGAAATCAGTGCGTCAATTGCCTTTCTCGAATATCGCTCCAGTACGAAGTCTCTACCAGATCTGCCAAGTGTGTCACGGAGCGCCGAATTATCAAGCAGCGCGCAGAGCTCTTCCTCGAATTCAGGATACGTCCGGAACCAGAACCCTCCGTTGCTTGCATGGCACTGGTGCCGGGTAACGTCGCAGCGGGAATTCACCAGCGCTGGTGTTCCTGCGAGCCATGATTCGAGCAGAACAATACTGAGACTTTCATTCACAGATGGGTGGCAGAATGCAACCGCTCCGGCCATCGCCTCGTGTTTCTTATCCTCTGATACATAGCCCAGATCGAGCACATGCGATTCTAATTCAGAGGGGACATTCAAGGGCCCAGTTCCGGTCAGGACAAGCTTCACATCGCGCGAGGTCCTGGCTCTGAATGCCGAGAAGTAGTCAATGAGGAGTGGAGTTCCCTTCAGCGGTTCACGTCTGCCGCAGTAGATGACGTATGGAGCGGTGATCCCATTGGTCCTGGCGAAGGAGGAAGGATCGACGGAGAACGGGGTCATACCTTTCCCGACAACGAAGAGACATTTCTGCTTGAGATGAAACAAAGCCATGGCCAGTGCCATCTCGGGCCTGGAGTTGAAGAGGATGCCGGCAACGCGCGCAAAGAGCGAAGCGACGATCCTTGTTCGTGCAAAAGGTTCATCATGAAGGCAAGGCACGAGCAAGGTTCTGTCCGGATGAATGAGAGCGGCATTGCAGGTCAGGCCGAACAGGTAAGGGCCTGCAATGATTCTGTCGTAATTCGCTCCTTCTTCACGGAGGTGGTCATAAAGGGATACGCTGTTAACGCTGTTGTTGATCCATGCTGACTCCTCCTCATCATTCAGGACCCCGCCTGCACTGATGGTGCGCTGAAGCCGCAGAAACAGTTCCGTGTCACGATCTTCATCAACTGGAAAGAATCTGACATTGAGGCCGGACACTGTTCTGGTGCCGGGCTGCAGGTCGTTGGCCCATGTGAAATGGTTCGTGGCGCAGGTTGTGAGAAAAGTTACGTCGCGGCCCTGAAGTCTCATGCGCTCTGCGAGATCGCGCAGTAGTGTCTCGGCCCCGCCGACAGCTCCTCCCTCCGGGAATCGGGGAGATATGACGGCGATGCGCGATGCGCGCCTTGATGGTGGTTGCGACGAACCATCGGTTATGTTTTGGGACGGCATGGCGGCATCCGAGGAAAGAGGCCTATTCATCGGCCGATACGCGTTTTTCCAGCCGTTCAATACGGCTCTGGAGCTGCTTGATTCTCTCACGGCAGTTGGCGTCGCTCGCCTCAACTGCGGAGACGAGCAGGGCATTTGTCTCATTTTGCTGGGACCAGAGGCGATAGGTGTAAAACTTCAGCAGCTTCCAGATGAGGCGTTTGAAAGGCACCAGCAAGAAGGAGAGACCGCGACGTCGTTCGCGGATTTCGAAGTCGGAGAAATCGACGGGCGCTGCTTCGCGGAGACACTCGAGGTAGAACTCCAGGAACTCGTCTGCACCGGCAAGATTGGCAAGGTTGGTCTTTTCGGCCCGGGCTACGCGGGTATCAACATACGCGCCTTGCTCGGCCTTGGTTCGAACAGTTTGCCGAATCTGTTCGACAAGGTCGTCCACATTCACGCCTTCCGCTCCGATGCTGAAGATATCATCTACCATGTGCTCATTATTGGGCTGGGGCAACGGAGTGTCAAGTCGACATGGGGGCTAGCAGGGGCGCATTCCACTTCTGTAGGGTTTTGTTGATCCTGTGAGCGTAGAGAGGCCACGAAGACAGGAAGTCCATAGCTCATGCGCTACTACATGAGCAAGCAGCATCAACAACGAAAACCGTGATGAAGAGGAACTTCGAACAATGGGTGAATGGAGAGAAGAGAAGATTAACCGCGAATAGCCCGTCTTCGTCACGCCGATGGCGTGACTTCGC
>SPBP01000021.1 GCA_004525935.1 Lentisphaerales bacterium
AGTTCCTTCTTTTCGGCAGTGGCCACGAGTTGTTGATATATCTGGCCGAGGTCAAAAGCCCCGGTGGCTACGTTCAGGTATTTCCCGCCCTCTGTCGCATTCGCCATCTTTCGCAGGGTGGCCGCATCTAATCTTGTCCATACTTCACGCCCGTCATGCTTCATGAACGTCCGGAGCCCGGTTTCATCGGTGATGGGAATACGCCGCCCCTCATTCTCGTCGCCGAGTCCGATGGCAAGTATCCTGATCCCACGTTCGCCTGCGTGCTTTGCAGCTTCCACGGGAAAACTGTCATGATCTTCCCCGTCGGTTATAAGGATCACGTCCTTATACTGCCTACGCTGATCGTCGAAGACTTCGGCGATCGTTTTGCGGATGGCATCCCCGATGATCGTGCCGCCCCTGGCTATGCTGTCGGTTGATACGTCGTCGAGCATCATCCTGAAGAACCCGTAGTCAAGGGTGAGGGGACACTTGACTGCTGACGATCCGGCAAAGACGACCAGGGCCACCCGGTCGCCCTGCACGCGTTCAAGGCAATCGTGTATGGCCAGTTTTGCCCGCTCGAGCCGGTTGGGCGCGAGATCCTCGGCCAGCATGCTCTTCGATACGTCGAGCAGGAACACGATATCTCTTCCGCGTCGATGGATGGTCGTGGGCTTCGGGTTCCATCCGGGTCGGGTCAATCCTAATGAGAGGAGGGCCAGGGCGAGAATCAGGAGGACGGCTTTCCAGCGGCGCCGGACGGGGCTGACGGTGATCCGGATCCGGTCAAGAATTCCAGTCTCAATAAACCGCGCCATTGCCCGGCGTCTTTGACGCGCCGCATAGAGAAAGAACCCGATGACGACAGGAACAGCCCACAGCAGGTAAAGCATATTGACGCTCTGGAAACGGAAATCGGTCACGGGATTCTCCTGAAGACAAAGCAGCGGAGGAATATTTCCAGGCAAAGCAGCACAAATGCCGCAACTGCAAAGAACACAAACTTTTCCCTGTAGTCCACGTATCGGACAGATTCGATTTCACTTCGTTCCAGCTCGTCAATCTCCTTGTAGACCGCGTGCAACGCCTCTGCCGTGTCGGCTCTCCGGTACATACCGCCGGTGATATCCGCTATAGATGTCAGCATGCCCTCATCGATCCGAGATGCCACAGCTTGCCTGAATATTCCGAACAGGGTCGTGATCGAGGCGACCGACTCGCCGCCCCCGATGCCGATCGTATAGATCTTGATACCCCATTTTGCCGCCAGCTCTGCCGCCTGGCGCGGTGCGCGTCTGCCGCAGTTGTTTTCGCCATCTGTCAGCAGGATGATTACCTTGCTCTTGATTTCATATTCCTTCTCTTTGTCTGCATCGCGAAGCTGGGCAGCCAGCGTTTCTTCAGCCGTCTTGAGCCGCGCCGAGGCAAGGGCAATGGCATCACCGATGGCCGTGCCGTCCTCTGATTGTTGCTGTACGAGCTGGACATTCTCAAGGAAGCGGGGCAACGCACCATGAGCCAGGGTAAGAGGACAGGCAGTATCCGGATAGCGTGCGAAGACAATCATACCGATCAGATCACTCGGCCTTCCCTTCAGGTCGTGCCCGTCCCCGCGCACGAACTTCTCGAAGACCTGTTTGACTACCTCGAGGCGATTGAGTCGTTCACCGTTGAATTCCAGTTCAGCGCCCATACTGCTCGAATGGTCCACAACCATTTCGATGGCAATGCCCTTATTGACGTCGCGAATACGCTCCAGGCCCTGCTGTGGCCTGGCCAATGCGACGGTTAACAGGATCAGCGTGATGATCCGCAGGGCCGGCGGAATCCCGCCAAGCCGCTGGCGCAGGGAACGGCCCGCCTTTACGGCGTTCCGGGTTGATGAAAAATGAATTGTGCCTGTCTGCCGCACCGTCCGGCGGTTCAGCCACAGCATCACCGGTATCAGCAGCAACACCAAGAACGCCCATGGAGAAGCAAACATCATATCAATCACCGGCCTCCCGCCTGGTCCCGAGTATGAAAGACTTGCAGCTGTCAACAGCGGTTTGAATGGCTTCATTCATCGGCCGATGCTCGGCGAACTTGACAAGATCACAGTCGGAAAGAAAATCCCTGAGCAGAGCCCGGTAGTCTTTGTTCAGGGCTTCGCTCGATTGCAGGGCCTCGAGAAATTCTTCCGTGGTCTGTTCGGGCGCATGCAGACCGAACCGACGTTCGATATAGTGACGAACAATGCTCGACATGCGCTGGTAGAACAACTTGATCTTCCCGGCTTCGATGAGGTGTTCGTCAATCAGCGCCTGAAGTTCGCTAAAGGCGATTTCGTGTGCCGGGACTGACGCGGCCACGGAAGCCACTTGTCGGGAGCGATGTTTCCGAAACAGAATGCCTGCGACTATTGCGAGGCAAAGGGCGCCCACGCCCACCGCAATCCAGGCCCGAAGTGTGACCGCACGTGGCAGATCGACGGGGGGTGTGATTTCATGGATCTTGAGATCGCGCGCATCCTCGGGCAGCAGGGAAGTGACCTTGATCTTCATTCCTTCGGTCTCTATTTCGTGTTTCACGGGGGCCTGCTCGTTCTTCTTGTGGAACGTGATCAACATCGGCGGGATCACGTAGTCCCCGGAAAGAAAGGGTTCCAGGATATAGGACCGGCAGACGCGTACCTTGCTGTTTTCAATCAGCTCGGGCCGTGTAGTGTGGTAATCGACAATTCCGAACTGCTCAAGCTTATCGCCGAACGGCGGGAGCTGCACCTCGTACGTTTCGTCGGCGACGATCTCGATCTGAAAACGGAGCCTTTCTGCAATTGAAATCTCCTTGCGATCAGTTGTGAGGATAACCTTGACCAGGCCCCGTTCAACTTCCGTGCGAATGCCGCCCACGGGTTCTGTGGACTTCCTGTCCGCTTCACGTTTGCAGGAACTGAGGAAGAACGAAAGCGCGACGCAAAAGGCCACACCGACACCCGCCACGGATATCGCCATCTTCCCCGACTTCCGACCCAGACTCATTCCAGCTCCCTCTTTTCCCTCAGCCTGCGGGCATCATCTGCGTGACCGGCGCTCGCGCATCTTGAAGAAGCGGACGAGGTCGAGGACGTAGTCAGTCCCACCCAGGACTTCCACCTGGTCCACGCCCATCGAACGAAAGAGCACGCGCAGCTCATTCTGCCTGGCAGTTCCCAGTTGCTCATACCGTTTGCGGACGGCGGCGCTTCCCGTGTCCACAACGACCATCTCGCCTGTTTCAGCATCTTCCAATTCTACAAGTCCCGAGTTCGGCAGGCTGAGTTCCCGCGGATCGACAATTGACACCGAAATGAGGTCGTGCCGCCGGGCCAGAGTACGAAGCGGCTTCTCGTATCCGGTGCCAAGAAAGTCAGACACAAGAAACACGACACTGCGTTTGGTCGTAACACGAGCGAGATATTCAATCGCGGCGGGAATATCCGTCTGAACCTGCTTTGGCTTGAAACTCAGAACTTCCCGGATCAGGCGCAGTGCGTGAGTTGTGCCTTTCGCAGGCGGAATCATCATTTCGATGGCATCAGTGAACACCACAAGGCCGACCTTGTCGTTATTCTTTACGGCAGAGAATGCGAGGAGTGCACATAACTCGGCGGCAGTTTCGTTCTTTGTCTGGTGCGAACTTCCAAACGCACCTGACGCCGACAGGTCGACGAGGAAGATCACGGTCAATTCACGCTCCTCAACGAAGCGCTTCACGAACGGTTCTCCAGTGCGCGCGGTGACATTCCAGTCTATAGAGCGAACATCATCCCCGACCTGGTATTGCCGCACTTCGTCGAACTCCATCCCCCGACCTTTGAATACGCTCTGGTACTCGCCGGCCAGCGATTCATTGACCGCCTTGCTGGTATAGATCTGCAGATAGCGGATCTTCTTCGCCAGCTCTTTAGAGATCATGGGTTTGTCCCCTTTGGAACCATGGATGGACACGCGTGAGTACGAAAGATGCCTGGCACTTCCATGAGAACCACGGATGAACACGGATGGACACGGATTCGTATCTTGCCGGGGCTTCGCCCGGCAATGTGAAGGAGTCGAATGTCATAGCACAACACGCTTCCATTCCAGTTTGGCGCACTTGAAGTTGAGAATCAGACCTACACGCAGCTTCGTGATCTTAAGATAATTGATCATCTGACCGACTTCGTGGTCCCCGATGTGGTCGACAACCTTTGTATCAACGACGATCTCGTCGAAAACAATAAGATCCGGCACGTAGTCGCCCACCGGAGTGCCTTTGTAGGTCACCTCGAAGCGCGGCTGCTGTTCACATGGAATTCCGCTAAGCTGGAACTCCACCACGAGCGCATTCTCGTAAGGCTTCTCAAGAAGACCGTGTCCAAGTTCGTTCAGGACTTCCATTCCGCACTTGATAATCCTTCGGGTTTCTTTCTCGAAGAGTAATCCGTGTCTATCCGTGTTCATCCGTGGTTCTCTCTGTTTCTGGCAACCCTATGGCACCTTCACGGTCTGCAGGATCTGCTCGATGATGTTCTCCGAGGTCTTTTCCTCGGCTTCCGCTTCGTAAGTGACGATGACCCGGTGCCTCAGGACGTCCATTGCAATGCTCTTGACGTCCTGGGGGGTTACGTAGCCGCGTCCCGAGATGAGTGCATTTGCCCTGGCTGCCGTGGTCAGGTAGATCGTCGCGCGCGGTGATGCGCCGTACCGGATCAATGAGCCGATATGCAGCCCGTAGTCCTCCGGATTCCGCGATGCGGAGACGAGATCGACGATGTAGTCCTTGATCTTGTCATCCATGAATATTTCGTCGGCCAGATTGCGAAGGCGAACGACATCTGCCGGTGTGATCACCGGGTCCACATCCAGCTTCGGCTTGGACACAGCCATCCGGTCGAGTATGCGTCGCTCCTCTTCCTTGCTGGGATATGAAACACGGAGCTTGAGCATGAACCGGTCCACCTGCGCTTCAGGCAGGGGATAGGTGCCCTCCTGCTCGATGGGGTTCTGGGTTGCCATGACCATGAAAGGATCGTCGAGTGGATAGCTCTGGTTCCCGATAGTCACCTGGCGTTCCTGCATGGCTTCGAGCAATGCGCTCTGAACCTTGGCCGGGGCCCGGTTGATTTCGTCGGCCAGAATAATGTTGGCGAAAATGGGGCCCTTCTTCGTGGTGAACTCGCCGCTCTTCGGGTTGTAGATGAGCGTGCCAATCACGTCTGCCGGGAGCAGGTCCGGTGTGAACTGGATCCGCTGGAAGGTTGCCTGAATCATCCTGGCCAGGGTCGTCACCGACAGCGTCTTGGCGAGGCCCGGCACACCTTCTATCAGTACGTGGCTATTGCACAGCAGTGCCATCAGAAGTCTATCTACGAGGAGATCCTGGCCCACGATAACCTTGTGAATTTCAGTGCGTATACGGTTGAGTACTTCACTTTCTTTTTCCACCTGCGTGGTGATCTGCTTGACGTCGACTGACATACATACCCCCTTTTGGCAGTGAGTTTCGAAGAAGCTATGATCCTACAATATCGCAGATAATGCGAAGTCCAAGCACATTTCGTACCACCGGGCATTCTGGAGTTATCTGCTCCTGTTTCAGCCGATACGGGGATGGAGGTGTGACAGAATTGCACAGTGGCTGCGCAAGAATGACACGGCCAACGTCGGCCCGCGGTTGGGAGTTCTAAAGTACGGTCTTGTCGAGATAGAGCACGACGAGTGGTTCGGCCCGTTCGGACGTGTAGTGGACCTCAACCAAGACGCTGGCCTTGAGAAGTTGAACGACTTTCTTGTCACTCTTGATGAAACGGATCATATCCGCCTTCAGTTCTTCCTGCAGCGACCCGGCCATCTGAGGCGTGATGCCCTTCAACCTGCAGTAGAAGAGAGCCTTGCGATCAGAGTATTCAACGGCGGTCCACGTTGTCCTGGAGTCTGTCTCGATCGGCAGCCGCTTCTTGATCTGCGCCACCTCTTTGAGCAACTCCTCGTCCGACGGGCTGCGTGGTGCGGGAGGTCGTGCAGATCGGGAACGGGCCGGTTGAGGGGCCTGCAAACTGCCGGTCGACTTGAACGAAATGATGCCAACGATGATGGTTATCAGCACGACAACAGCAGCGATCAGCTTGATGATCTGGACGATCCAGTCAAGCGTAGTGTGTGAACGGTCGTGCGGGGACCGGGCTCGGTCCTTGATGAGCTTTGTGGCAATAAGATTGGCGCCACCGTCGGCCTTCTCCGCCTTCTTCACAGCCTGGCGGAGTTTCAGAGATGACTTTGGGGCTGGCGGGAGGTCCGGGCAATCAGGCACCTCCGACGCCGGCTTCCAACTGGACATGCCGGAGTGCCAGATGTGCGTGGAGGCAACGACCTTTCCGGACTCGATGAGATGCCTGAACTCTAATTCAGGAACGGGACCGATGCGGCGCTTGTTGTCGACGTAGTACCACTGGATTTCACCTGGTGTGCTGCCGGTCATGGTGTGAAGAAGATACTACCATGCGCGGCTGGTATCAATGGCAAAGCGACCGGCTTCGTTGTCAGTGTGGTTTCAAGCGTAGGGAATCGCCCTCATCCGTGATTTCAAGGAATACGGCACGTTCCATCAGATTGTGGGATAGTTGCATTGCGTACATCGCGCCGTTGTGGACCTGGCCCCATTCGTGGCAGAAGACAATCCAGGGCGCGCCGCTTTCGTCAACATGGAGCGTTCCGTCCAGACACTGCCAGTCGTCGGGTGTTACCGGCGACTCTGTCAGCGGGGAGTACGGACCAGCAATCGGGGTCGGTCGTGCCGAAAAGGTAGAACCTCTTTTCTTCGGCAAGCGGCGCCACGAACGGATCGCGAATCTGGATCTCACTCGTTTTCATTTCTGCTGGACTGTGGCGCCATGGGTCAGGGCTTTCGGCGCATCAGTTCAACCAACTCCTCAAGTGCATCGAGCAGGCGAAGGATCTGCCGATCTTTCAGCCAGTACTCTTTGGATTTTCCGACCGTTTCATACCGCACGAGGTCTGTTTCCCTAATGGCTTGCTGAATGGATTCAAGCAGCAATTCGCCGGGTTCGAGCGCAAGCATTACGAGCTCCATCGTCCCGGAATTCCCCATAATCTTCATAACGAGCCCCTCATCGGTTGTGCGGTTCCAGCTGCAATGATCGAAACCCCATTCTGGCTGGAGCAAGGGGGAGAGTCAAGGCGGAGCGAACGGAACCCGCGGCGACGGAGGGAACTGTGAGAGTTCAGGTTTCCCTCCTTCGCCGAGGCTACGTCGGGCATGCGAGGACGATTACGATTCAAGCATGAGACCGGAAGTTGGAGGAATACAGGTGCGGGTTAGCGTGTTCCGACCGATGTATACAGAGTCCGTTCGCTACCGGCCGGCGATCAGCTCCCTGAAACGCTCAAACAGGTATGATGGATCGTGAGGCCCGGGAGCTGCCTCGGGGTGATACTGCACGGCAAACATGGGCTCGTGCCGATGACGAATGCCTTCAATGGTCTCGTCGTTGAGGTTGATGTGCGTGATTTCGATCTGCGATGCATCGATGGAATCGGGGGCTATCGCGAAATTATGGTTCTGTGATGTGATTTCGACCTTCGACGTGGTCAGATCCTTCACAGGATGGTTGCAGCCGTGGTGGCCGAACTTGAGCCGGTATGTCCTGCCACCCGTTGCGAGCCCGAGTATCTGGTGGCCCAGGCATATACCCATCAGTGGCACTTTGCCGATCAGCGATTTTGCACTGACAATAGCGTAGGTGACCGCTGCGGGATCGGCGGGCCCATTGGAGAGGAACACCCCGTCGGGCTTGAGAGAGAGGACTTCCTCAGGCGGTGTGCGGGCAGGTACAACCGTAACGTCCATGCCGCTTCGCCGCATGCAACGAAGGATATTCCATTTGATTCCGAAATCATAAGCGACAATCCGGAGATCGGGAACCGGCAGTTCCTGCGCAATACCCCAGGTTGCGGTCAGGTCGCCGGCCGGATCCCACTGGAACGGTTTGTCGCAGGTCACCCGCGACGCATAATCCTGCCCATCGAGTCCCTCCCATGCCCGTGCCTTTGCAACAGCTTCCGTCTCCGAGAGCATCGGAGGATCGGACGCAGCAATGTATCCCTTGAGTGTGCCCTGGTCTCGCAGTTTGATTGTCAGCAGCCTGGTATCTATTCCGGCAATGCCGGGTATGCCGTGCTCGATGAGGGTTGCCTGCAGAGACTGATCTGTGCGCCAGTTACTCGGTTCGTTCAAGTTGTGAACGAGGAATCCGTTGGCCTGGAAACGGTTGGATTCCATGTCGGCCGCATTGATACCCGTATTCCCTATTTCCGGACACGTCATGACAACGAGTTGTCCGCTGTAAGATGGGTCACTGAGTATCTCCTGGTATCCCGTCATACCGGTGTTAAACACCACTTCGCCGAGCGCGTCGACGGGAGCTCCGATGGCATGACCGCGGATTACAGTCCCGTCCTCCAGCGCGAGGAATGCCTTCTTCTCCCGTCTTTCTTTCCAGTTCCAGTTCATGTCGCAGGTCCGGTTGTTGTGGTGTCCCTGTTCGGAAGCCGCAGTTTCGGTGAATGCCTGTGATATTCCTGAATGCTGCAGACTTCCATGCGCTGAGTGTCTTTCAAGGATTCGAGGCCATTTATCGCCGCACTGAGTCCGGCGACGGTCGTCGTTATCGGGATGCCCCGGATAACAGCACGCGCGCGCATCTGGATTTCGTCGATTGCCGGCGCCGCACCGCTGGACGGGGTGTTCATGAGCCAGGCCACATTCTTCTCCTCCATGAGGTCGAGTACATTCGGACGTCCCTTGGAAATACGAAAGATAGCCTGGCTCCGTATCCCGTTGTCCCTGAGCACGGTGCTGGTTCCGAGTGTTGCGTATATAGTGAACCCGAGATCGACCAGTTTACGGGCAAGCGGGATAATATCAGCCTTATCGTCATTGCGGACGCTGAGGAAGACGTTTCCCGATGAAGGTATTCTGTTGCCCGAAGCGACCTGGCTCTTGAGAAAGGCCATGCCTCGCGCTGAATCGATGCCCATGACTTCGCCGGTCGACTTCATTTCCGGGCTGAGTGTCACATCTATGCCGGGGAATCGCTGGAACGGAAAGACCGCCTCTTTGACTGTATAATGGCGAGGCAACACTTCCCGGGTGAATCCCATGTCCTTGAGCTTGTGCCCGAGCATGACAAGCGCGGCCACCTTAGCCAGCGGCACGCCGGTTGCCTTGCTCACGTAGGGCACGGTGCGCGAGGCGCGCGGGTTGACCTCGAGCACGTAGACGTCCTCGCCGCGAATTGCGTATTGTATATTCATGAGCCCGCACACTTTCAGGGCCTTTGCCAGGTCGAAGGTATGCTGGCGTATCTTGCCTTTTGCGCCGTCGGAGAGCGAGACGGCCGGGATGATGCATGCACTGTCACCAGAATGGACGCCGGCAAGTTCGACGTGTTCCATAATGCCGCCGATCACGGACGTTTCACCGTCGGAGACGCAATCGACGTCCACTTCAAACGCGTGTTCGAGGTAGCGATCTATAAGGAGAGGGCGCTCCTCGGAAACCTCGACAGCTTCGGCTATGTAACGCTGAAGCGCCTGCTCATCGTATACAATCACCATTGCGCGACCCCCGAGAACGAAGGATGGCCGGAGCAGAAGGGGGAAGCCGAGTTTTGCTGCAATTGCCTCGGCATCTTCAGCAGTTGCGGCTATGCCGCTTTCGGGCTGCAGTATGCCGAGTCCGGCGGCGAGTTCCTGGAAGGCCTTCCGGTCTTCGGCAACGTTTATGCTGGCCGGGCTGGTTCCGACGATATTCACTCCATTTGCGTGAAGGCCTTCCGCGAGGTTCAGCGGCGTCTGGCCGCCGAACTGAACAATTACCCCATCGCAACGTTCGTGGTGATAGATGCTGAGCACGTCCTGGAGGGTGAGCGGTTCAAAATAGAGCCGGTCACTGGTATCGTAGTCCGTACTGACGGTCTCGGGATTACTGTTCACCATGATGGTTTCATAACCGGCCGCGCGCAAGGCGAAGGATGCGTGCACGCAGCAGTAGTCGAACTCTATGCCTTGTCCGATTCTGTTCGGGCCACCACCTATTATCATGATCTTCTTCTTGCACGTGCTGTCCGGTTCCTCGCGTGTGTCGTTCGTGCCGCGGGTTGTAGACTGCGTTGAGTAGTAGTAGGGGGTATAGGCCACGAATTCTGCCGCACACGTATCGACGAGTCCGTATTCCGGCACGAGACCAAGCTGTTCCCTTTTGCCGCGGACCTCATGTTCCCCGCTCGCCAGCAGAAACGCAATTTGCCTATCGGAATATCCGAATTCAAGCGCTTGCGAGAACAGGGGAACATTCCCGGCCTGTGATTCAAGCGAGCCGGCACCCCGGATTTCTTCCTCGAAATATGCAAGTTCCGCCAGGTGTCGCAGGAACCACGGATCAATTGCAGAAAGCGAATGCAGTTTCTCGACCGACCAGCCTCGTTTGAACGCGGCATGAATCGCGAAGATCCGGGCAGCGGTGGGGCGCCGAAGAAGCGCTTCAAGTTCAGTGTCCGATCGTGCTCTCATCGCCGTGCCTTTGCCGTCGGCGCCGAACCCGGCTCTACCAGTTTCCAGGGAACGCAGTGCCTTCTGGAGCGACTCTTTGAACGTACGGCCGATACTCATCGCCTCGCCAACGGACTTCATCTGTGTGCCGAGCGTATCGTCGGCGGCCGTGAATTTCTCGAAGGCGAACCGCGGGATTTTTGTAACCACATAATCCAGGGCCGGCTCGAAACATGCCGGCGTTTCGCGCGTGATATCATTCCTGAGTTCATCCAGCGTGTAGCCTATTGCCAGCTTGGCGGCGATACGAGCTATCGGGAAACCGGTTGCTTTAGAGGCCAGTGCGCTGGATCGGGATACGCGCGGGTTCATCTCGATTATCACCATGCGTCCCGTCGCAGGGTCAATTGCGAACTGAACATTTGAACCCCCGGTATCCACGCCGATTTCGCGCATTACCGCGATAGCCGCATCACGCATGATCTGGTATTCACGATCGGTCAGGGTCTGCGCCGGCGCAACGGTGATGCTGTCACCGGTATGAATACCCATTGGGTCCAGGTTCTCGATGGAACAGACGATTACGACATTATCCTTGTTGTCCCGCATTACTTCCAATTCGAATTCTTTCCAGCCCAGTAAGGACTCTTCTATGAGCACTTCGCTTGTCGGGCTGTAGAACAGGCCGCGGGTGGCGATTTCGTCGAACTCAGTGTCATTGTATGCAATGCCGCCACCGGTGCCGCCCAGCGTGAAGCCGGGCCTTATGATCAGCGGGTATTTCCCCAGCTTGTCGCGAATGCTCCGCGCGTCGTCCAGCGTGTGGGCAGAATCGCTCAACGGCGACTCAAGTCCAATGGCGGTCATGGCCTGCTTGAAGAGGAGGCGATCTTCCGCCTTTCGGATGACGTCGGCCCTGGCCCCGATCATCTCGACTCCGTATCGTGAGAGGATGTGTGAATCGTGGAGTTCCAGCCCGAGGTTCAATGCCGTCTGCCCGCCGAGCGTGGGAAGAAGAGCATCCGGCCGTTCGCGCCGGATAATTTCCTCGAGAATACCGGCGGTGAGCGGCTCAATGTATGTGCGGTCAGCGAACTCGGGGTCGGTCATGATCGTGGCAGGGTTGCTGTTCACGAGCACGATCTCGTAGCCCTCTTCTTTAAGGGCTTTGCAGGCCTGCACCCCGGAGTAATCGAACTCGCAGGCTTGTCCGATCACGATCGGACCGGAGCCGATCAGCATGATCTTCTTTATGTCGGTCCGTTTAGGCATGACTGGGGGTTACGCTGAGCCTTTCATTGCCGCCGAAATGAACTCCCGGAACAGGGGATGGGCCTGCAAGGGGGTAGACTGAAACTCGGGGTGAAACTGACATGCAACGAACCAGGGATGCTCCTGGAGTTCCACGATTTCGACAAGGTCTTCATCCTTGTAGAGGCCCGAGATGACCAGCCCCTTGGCGGTCAACCGGTCTCTGTAATCATTATTGAGCTCAAAGCGGTGCCGATGCCGCTCAGACACCTCGTCGTTGCTGTAAGCGGCGTGTGCCTTCGTGGTCTTGACCAGCCTGCAGGGATAGGCACCCAGTCGCATAGTCCCGCCTTTCGCGGTGATCTTCCGCTGTGCTTTCATGATATCTATCACAGGATGAGGCGTTGTCTCGTCGAACTCCGTGCTGTTTGCTCCCTTCAATTCGCAGACGTTACGGGCGAATTCAATAACGGCACATTGCATGCCCAGGCAGATCCCGAAGAACGGGATCTTCCGTGATCGCGCGTAGCAGACTGACGCAATCTTTCCTTCGATGCCTCGGTCCCCGAATCCTCCGGGCACCAGGATACCGGAGACCCCGTCCAATACGCTTTCGGCTCCCTGCTTCTCCACGTCTTCAGACTCGACCATCCTGATCTTGACTTCAACATTGTTTGCAATGCCGCCGTGTGTCAGGGCCTCGTAAATGCTTTTGTAGGAATCACGCAGGGAAATGTACTTGCCAACTACGGCAATTTCTACGGTGCCGTTGCCGGGCTTGATGAGTCTCTTGAGCATTTCCTTCCAGTCATCGATATTGAGCGAGTGGACGTGGAGCTTAAGCATTTCCAGCACGTATACGTCGAGATCCTGCCTGGTCAGTTCTACCGGGACTTCATATATCGAGTGAGTTACGTCCTTCTCTTCTATTACAAGGTTCCGGTCGACGTTACAGAAGAGGGCCAGCTTATCCTTGTGCTCATCGCTCATGTGTTTTTCGCAGCGGCAGATCAGCATATCCGGAATGATGCCGCTCGTGCGAAGGATGCCTACCGACTGCTGGGAGGGCTTTGTCTTCAGTTCGCGTGCCGCCTTGAGATAGGGCACGAGTGTAATATGGATGAAGAGCGCATTGTCGCGTCCGGCCTCCTGCCTGTACTGTCGAATGGCCTCAAGGAACGGAAGCGATTCGATATCTCCGACGGTGCCGCCGATCTCCGTTATGACAATATCGATCTTGTCGGAATCAAGGGACCGGATGGCAGCTTTAATTTCGTCGGTTATGTGCGGTATTACCTGGACGGTCTTCCCGAGGTAGCCGCCCTCTCTTTCGCGGGAAATGACCGAACTGTAGATTCGGCCGGTAGTGTAATTACTGTTGCGCGTGCAAGGGGTGCCGGTGAACCGCTCGTAATGGCCAAGGTCCAGGTCGGTTTCCGCACCGTCAGAAGTAACGTAAACCTCGCCGTGCTGGTATGGGGACATTGTGCCCGGATCGACGTTGAGGTAAGGATCCATCTTCTGCAGGGCGACGCGGTATCCCCTCCGTGTCAGAAGGAGTGCAACTGATGCGGCCGTGAGGCCTTTGCCCAGCGAAGATACGACGCCGCCCGTAACGAAGATGTGTTTCGTCATTTCAGGTTCCTCACAACTACATTTCTTCTACGGTTGCACTTGAATGCCTGGGATTTCTGCGGAGCCACAACTTTGAGACTGCTCCAGAAGCTTGTGCTGCCATTGGGGACGCGATGCTAACTGACATAGCGGGGTATGTCCAGTCGGAATTCCTGCACAGTAGTTGTTCTTCGATCCGCGTTCCGCTGACCTCAGGGGTGCAGACCAAGTTCCAGGCTCGAGTTCTCGAGGGCACGTTTGCCTTTCATTCCGGCCGGATCGACCGGGTATTTACCTGTGAAACACGCACAACAGAAATTCCGCGGGTCACTGAACGGGGAGAGTAATCCTTCTTGACTCAGATAGCCCAGGCTGTCCGCGCCGAGGAAGGAGCGTATGGCCTCAACGTCGCGCTTGCCGGCGATGAGTTCTTCGGTTGTCGGGAAATCGATGCCATAGACGCAGGGAAACATGGTTGGCGGGCACGAGATACGGACGTGGATTTCGCTGGCACCCGCAGCCCTCAGCAGCTCGATGCGCTTCCGCATGGTTGTTCCTCGCACTATCGAGTCATCCACTATCACGATCCGTTTCTGGTTCACAACATCGGGCAGAACCGCGAGTTTCATGTCAACCCCGTTCGCTCGGTCATCAGCGTCCGGCATGATAAATGTTCTTCCGACGTAATGGTTCCTGATGAAGCCGGCATTCAACGGGATACCGCTGCGCTGTGAGAATCCGATTGCCGCGGAATTGCCGCTGTCGGGAACGGGTACAACGATATCGGCTTCAACGGGGTGTTCCTCCGCGAGTTTCATGCCGTATGCACACCTGACGTTGTGCACGTTGTAACCGAATACCCGGCTGTCGGGTCGCGCGAAATAGACCAGTTCAAAAACGCACTGGGCAAGGTGGCCTGATTCGTTTTCCCTGAAAACGCTGGAATGAAGACCATTAGCATCGATTACTATCAATTCGCCCGGCTCAACATCTCGTTCATATGTTGCACCCGCCTGAACAAGCGCGCATGTTTCACTTGCAACAGCCCATCCGCCGCCGATTCGCCCTATGCTTAGCGGGCGGAAACCGAAAGCATCCCTGGTTGCCATGATGCAATCCTTTGTCATCATCAGGAACGCAAATGCCCCTTCGAGTTCATTCAGCGCGCGTGCAACTCGTTGGGGCCTGGTCCTGTAGAGCGGGTCGGCAAGGAGATGGACAAGCACTTCGCTGTCGGTGCTCGTCTGAAAAATTGCGCCGGCTTCCTGGTACATACGGCGCAGTTTCCTGGCATTCACCAGGTTGCCGTTGTGCGCAATCGCCCATATTCCGTCAACGCATTCAACGACGAGCGGTTGCACATTCTGTATACGGCTGGAACCGGTTGTGGAATACCGCACGTGCCCGATGCCACGATCACCCTTCAGTTCATCTATGGGGTGCCTGGCCACGACCTCGTTCACCAGCCCGAGTCCTTTGACCGACCTGACCTTGACACCGTCACTTACGACGATACCGGCGCCTTCTTGGCCTCGGTGTTGAATGGAAAACAGGCCGCGGTAGATCGGTGTAGCTGCTTCGGGCGCCCCGAAGACTCCAAACAGCCCGCATTCTTCCCTGAGCTTGCTCATGCTATTTGCATCCTGTTTCCGGTTATAGCGTTCATCATGATCTGCCGAGGTATTCGATCATACCCCTGGCTGTTGATTGCCCGTCGGCAATGGCCCGGACAATGAGCGATTGCCCCCTCGACATGTCGCCTGCTGCGAACACGCCGGCGACGGTTGTCATGTGCCGTTCATCCACCTTGATGTTGCCCTTTGCGTCGTGTTCGACCCCCATGTCTTCCACGAGCTTGTTGTTGCCCGGTCCGGCAAAGCCCAGCGAGAGCAGGACAAGCTGTGCTTCCACATCGAACCCGGTTCCCGGAACTTCGGAGGGTACCTTTCGTCCGTTCCCATCGTCCTTCCATTCGACCTCGACGCACTTCATGCCGCACACCGCGCCTTCTTTGCCGATGAATTCACTTGTCGCCACGCACCACCGGCGGGCCCCGCCTTCTTTATTGCTGCTTGATTCGCGATATGTTCCAGCCCACCCCGGCCACGGTGCGGAGTCCGGTCGCGCATCCGGCGGTCTTGGCATGATTTCCAGTAATTCGACCTTCCTGGCGCCCTGCCGAAGAGCAGTTCCGAGACAATCGGACCCGGTATCACCGCCACCGATCACCGCTACAGCCTTGCCTTCGGCGGTTATGTCATCTTCGGGTCGCACTGATTCCCCGCCGAGCTTCTGGTTCTGTCTCGTCAGGTACGCCATGGCGAAGTGAATACCTGTCAACTCGTGGCCGGGCACCTTCAAGTCTCTCGGCAGCCGTGCGCCGCCGGCTATGCAGATCGCATCAAATCGGTCATTGAGATAATTGCAGGAGATGTCCTCCCCGACATTGACGCCCGTTTCAAATACGACGCCTTCCTGCACCATCAGTGCAATTCGCCGGTCAACCACGCGTTTCTCGAGTTTGAAATCCGGGATTCCATACCGGAGTATCCCGCCTGGTTTCTGGCCCCTTTCATAAACGGTCACGTTGTAGCCGGCCCGGTTAAGGGTATCGGCCGTGGCAAGTCCTGACGGCCCCGAGCCGATCACGGCTATCTTCTGCCTGAACCGGGTCATGGGAACACGCGGACGGATATAGCCCTTTTCGAATCCTTTTTCCGATATCGCCATTTCGATTTGCCTGATGCTCACCGGGTCATCATTGATATCGAGCACGCACGCGCATTCACAGGGCGCGGGACAAACGCGTGAGGTAAATTCTGGGAAATTATCCGTGGACAGGAGCAGGTCTACTGCCTCTTTCCATCGACCGCGATAGACCAGGTCGTTCAGTTCCGGCACAACATTAGCAAGCGGGCATCCGCAGCCGTGACAGAACGGCGTGCCGCAATCCATGCAGCGTGCCGCCTGTGCTCGGACCTCAATCTCAAGCGGCGGCAGTTCCACCGGCTTGAAATCATGCAGCCGTTCGGCGACCGGCCTGTATTCAAAATCTTTTCGCTCAAAATCCAGAAATCCACCTGGCTTGCCCATATCAGCCTCGCCCGATTGATCAATCGTTAACGACTTCGTCCCGTTCCGTTGCCTTGTCGCTTTCGCTCATCAGTCCAAGAACCTGCTTGTACTCCATAGGCAGCACCTGCACGAACGCAGGAACCGCGGTGTCCCAGTTCTGCAGAATCCGGTTGGCCCTTTCACTGCCGGTATACCTGTAGTGACTCTCGATAAGGCCCTTGAGTTCCTCCTGGTCCCGCTGGCGCCGGACCGGCTCTACATCGACCATGTCCAGGTTACAGCGTCCATCGAACTTTCCTTCAGGATCGTAAATGTAGGCTATACCCCCGCTCATGCCGGCGGCGAAATTTATGCCGGTTTCGCCGAGAATGACAACCCGCCCGCCTGTCATATACTCGCAACCATGATCACCGATTCCTTCGACGACCGCATTGACTCCACTGTTACGAATGGCGAAACGCTGGCCGACCTGGCCGTGTATGTAGACTTCGCCGTCAACGGCTCCATACAACAGAACATTTCCGCAGATTATGTTGGTCGACGGGTCATACGCGGCATCCGGTGGCGGTTTCACAATGATCCGCGCGCCTGATAAGCCCTTACCCAGGTAGTCGTTTGATTCACCTTCAAGTGTAAGAGTGAGCCCCCGGGCAGCAAACGCCCCGAAGCTCTGGCCGGCGGATCCTCTGAATGTGAAGCAGATCGTGTTGTCAGGTAGACCGGCTGAGCCGAGGCGCTTCGCTATTCTGCCGGAGAGCATTGTACCGA
>SPBP01000317.1 GCA_004525935.1 Lentisphaerales bacterium
GTGTTGAATCGGCTCCCGCTTGTTGTGAGTCTACTGCAGCAGATGCCATCACCAGATCGACATCCTTAACGATGCCCGAGAGATCTTCATCGTCCTCGGGATTGTCAACATCTTCGTCCTGCTTTCCCCCGGACATGAGACGGGCCATGAAGGATTTCGCCTCATCCCTGGTAATAATCCGCTCCTGCAGTCCGGCGTCAGCCAGAATCGTAACCGCAATGCCCGGCTCGACTATGCTGATAGCGTCACTTGGTCCTGAAAGCAGATCCTGCAACGAAGCGTCCGGATTCATGAATGTTTCGATCAGGATGCTCTTGCCTTCAGGGAGCCCCAGGACAAGCACATCTTCAGAGTCATCGTCAACCATGAAGCCGAGATCGCAGCCACGAATGCCTATTGTTGCCAGCCTGGTCTGTACCCGGAACCGTTTTGGGTTCATATCGGTGATCTTCCCCGTCAATACCCGGAATATGCCCTTGGCTATTCTGACGGAACAACGCACTTCCTCTTTGTTCTTCGGAGAGTAGATGTACTCGTCAACAATCAGCTCGCTGTTCTCGCCCTGGGAGATTACGGAGTCGTCATCGAATAGAATCTGCAGCCGTGAGTTCGGGCCGGTCTTTATTCTGTCGTTGATATAGACGGGCGATTTCAACTGGAGCTTTGCCGGCTTGGCATTTTCATTTACGACGACAACAGTTCCTTCCAGAACGATTACGGATCCCACCGCCTTTGCCGCCTTGCCGGCACAGAATGCAGAGCCTGCGCTGATCCAGACTGCGAAACAGGCGATGGCGGAGACAGCTACCCGACCGACCGGAACATTCTCTTGGATGCTGCGCATAATTAGCCCTTTTCGCTAGGTTTCCGAAAGCAGGGAACCCGTTCAGCCCCGCTTCCAACACTCGCATGATTATACGAAAGCTGAATGCCGGTTGTCGAGCACTAAGTTGGAATAAGGTGGGGAAAACAGACGAATCTACTTGATTCCTCCGTCAGTGCGTGGTAAAAGAAAAGATCCTTTTCGGGGGGCTGTTGCAGCGCGTACTGCGCTCTCGTGATGGTCGAACCGAAACGTTGAAAGGTCATCTGCATGAGGCGAACGGTCACAGCGGCAATCGCAGGGGCAGTGGTGTGCCTTGCGGCAATATCGGCATTCGGCGAAGCCCTTTCCACGATCAATTCCTCGAACAAGTGGGCGTGGGCTGAGGGCACAGGATGGATCGATTGCCGGACCGATCCCACGAACGGTATGATTATCGGACAGTATGTGTGTTCGGGCCACATGTGGAACGAGGGTGTCGGCTGGATCTTTCTGGGGAATGGCAATCCGACCAATGGAATACGTTACACGAATGAGTCACCGGAAGATTACGGCGTCAATCACGACGGGAAAGGTAACCTGCGCGGATATGCCTGGAGTCCCAGCGCCGGCTGGATTCATTTTGAGGAGACCGGGGCTCCGACGGTTGATCTGACGACAGGCCTGTTCAGCGGATTTGCCTGGGGTGAGGGAGTTGGCTGGATGAGCTTTGACAATCTGCAGTCGTACCTGCAGACGGATGGGCTCGCAGCTGGCGACGATCTTGACGGTGACAATATTCCGGACGCATGGGAGCGCAGTACAACCGGTGTGACGAACCTGGACGTGATCGGCGGCTCCGATGGTTCACAGGATTCTGATTCTGATGGCATCACGGACTACTATGAGTACGTGGGTGGCACCGATCCCGAGGATCCGAACGACTACCTGAAGCTGGTAGGTATGTCATCCGTGGGAGGCGACATTCAGATTGAGTGGGCCAGTGAAGAGACGCGCACCTACGTGATTGAGCAGATCGACGATTTGACTGATCCCGCGGGATGGACGACGAATATCCTGGGGGTGATCAGTCCTGATGCCGGGACGAACTCCACGGAAGTCCTATCGGACGGTGTTCTTACGCAGCGCTTCTACCGAATCAAGGCGCTCGTGCCGCTTTCCGAGTGAGTCACTCCCTTCAGTCTCAGTGTCTCCGTCGGGGACGGTGGAAACCGCTCGGCTTGAGACGAAGACAAAGGTTGAGAGGTCCGCGAAGCCGACGAGCAGAATGGCGGCAGGTGGGCCGGGCTGTCTCAGCACGGCCGGGCGAGCTGGTTCTTTTTGCTCGCGCTGGGACAGCGCGAGCCATCTGATGAACACAGCAAACAGGTAGTTGAATGGATCAGACTATTGGTTTTACGTCCGGCTCGGATACCTTCGGCCTGCTCCTGTGGAAACTGCGACGCAGTTCCTTCATGGTCTTGACCAGCGGGCGTTTCTGCCATGTTCTGAACTCGGCGAGCACAGATTCATTGTTGATGATGCGGCATCGTTTCTTTCCGCGCCACTGACCGCGCGGGTACTGGTAGAACCAGCAGTGATCGCCGAGGTTCAACTCGCAGGAATAGCATTTGCGGACCGGTTTGCGGCTGTGTTGCATGTCATCCGCAGGATATGCCACGGCGAGAACGGGTGTAAATGACCAAAAGCGAGGCGTATCGTTGCAACTGACTGTGTGTGAGTATGGGAGGGTGGACTACAGGACTACAGGACAACAGGACCACGGGACCTGATGAAATCATTACAGAAGGTCGCAAAGAACGCGAAGAGTGTTTTCCCGCTGAGATGCGGGGAACCACAAGTGTGGGAGTGCGGGAGTAACTGCCGGCGTTCAGGTGTTCAGGGGTTCAGAGTTCAGTGTTCAGGTGGGGGGGGCACCCGCACACGGTCCCATACATTCAGTTCTCTGCGTTCCCTGCGCCTCTGCGGGAGAACAATCTCCGCGTTCTTTGCGCGCTTCTTCCTGACACCTGACACCTGCCCACCGCCAGTGGTGTGAACGCATAAGCGGCTTGACGCAACGGGGGTACACAAGTAGAGATATAGCAGGAAAGGTCGGAAAGAATGCCTATATACGAATACAGTTGCGCTAAGTGCAGGAAGCAATTCGAAGTGCTCGTGAGAACTGATGCGGATATCCCGGCAAAATGTCCGAAATGCGGAGCTGCTTCACCCGCGAAGGCGTTCTCAACGTTTGCTGTGAGTATGGCATCGCCTGCGGGCTCATCGGAAATGTGTTCCAGTTGTCCGACCTCCGGCGGGTCTTCCTGTGCGTCGGGTGGGTGCCCATATTCAGGGTAGTTCCTTCGCACAGCCAACCGGCAGAAACGGGTCACGTCGGCGTCGGGCAACACTGGTGTTCTCGGGTTCCGGCGTTACTTCTACCGATGCTTGCAGGAATGCGAACTGGGTTTGAGAGATTGGCCGGTTATTCCGGACCCGTTGCGGGATCAGGAAAGGAGGTTGATGCTACTTCGCCTGCTCCGCTGTCTGTTCTGCATCGCGAAGATGATCCTCGAGCCAGGATCGGAA
>SPBP01000270.1 GCA_004525935.1 Lentisphaerales bacterium
AAGCTCTTGTGTTCGAGAACGATTCACGCAATAAAGTGTCTGTCCCGAAGGGTCACGCCCTTAGGGACAGACACTTTATCCGCCGAATTGGTGGAATCTGGCCTGTTTCCGGCAGGATTGAGGGGGGAAACGGCTATGGGGCTGATGCCGTTTTTTCCGCTTTCCAAACTGACCATTGGTCCGCATACTCCGTGTTATGCGCCTGTTTGCTATATGCCTTATGCTCCTTACGCTCGCGTTACCGGCAACCGGGGAGACGATTGAGTTTCGCGGCAAGGAGTACTGGATAAATGGGGTTAATGTGCCCTGGAACCAGTTCGGCACAGATGTCGGGGCTCATCCGTCATGGGGTAGCCTCCATGATCTGAGCTGGTTCGAAACCTTCTTCGTGCAGTGCGAAGAGAGTGGCATTAACTGCGTAAGATTCTGGATCCATTGCGATGGCCGCGCGTCACCAGAGTTCGATGTAGATGGGTCGGTTACAGGACTGGATCCGTCGTTTCTGGACGAACTGGAGGATATTCTTGAGAGCGCGGAGAATCATAATGTGATGGTCATGCCGTGTCTGTGGTCGTTCGATATGACGGCGGATAATACCGCCTTTGCAGGACCATACGCAGGGTTACATGCGGATCTCATCCAGGATGAGGACAAGACCCAGTCGTATATCGATAATGCACTGATACCCATGCTTAACCGGTTCACTAATGCGCCGAACCTGTTCGCATGGGAAATCAGTAACGAGCCCGAATGGAGCGTAGATAATGGCCACGTGACGCAGCTCGAGATTCAGCGGTTCTGCGCAATGATTGCCGCAGCTATACATGAGAATTCGGACCAGATGGTCACCCTGGGTTCCGCGGCCCTGAAATGGAACTCGGACGTGTCACCGGCCGAGGCTAACTGGTGGAGTGATGCGGCGCTCCAGGCGCAGTACGCATCCACAAATGCGTATCTCGACTTCTACCAGGTGCACTACTATGACTGGTGTTATCCGTGGTACTCACCGTTTGATCTCAGCAGACCGGTATCATACTGGGGCCTCGATAAGCCGGTGCTGGTTGGCGAGAGCCCGGCTGATCCGGCCGGCATATACTCGATACCAGACCAAATACAGAACTCGTATTCGAACGGGTACGCAGGTGTGATGTTCTGGTCGTATAACTCGGACTACAGCGAATACTGGCCGACGACAACGAATGAACTGAGCCTGTTCCGGGATGCATACCCGGAACTGATAGATTATCCGGCAGACAGGGATGGGGACGGGATGCCGGATACGTGGGAGTATCTGTTCTTCGGGAATCCCATGGCGTCGGACGGCTCGGCAGTAGCTGACTGGGATGGTGATGGGGCGCGCGATCTCTACGAATATATCGCGGGGACGGACCCGACGAACAACAGTTCGGTGTTTGTGATGAATTATGTCGGACTGCAAGGCGCTCAACCGGAGATATCCTGGCCGAGTGTGGCGGGAAGAGAGTACGCAGTTTACATGTCGACAAATCTCCTTACAGGTTGGCCCGAGCTGCCGCTGACGAGCAACATAACGGGCGACGGTACGACGAAGACCTTCACCGATGCAATGCCCATGCCGGTAGGCGGATTCTATCGGCTACAAGTGAATATCGTCCCATAAAGACTCATTACAGAAGGTCCCCGACTGAATCCGGGGCAGCCGCGCAGAGGTGCAGAGCCGTGGAGAACTGCATGTGTGGGAGTGTGGGGGTGTGGGGGAAACTGCGGGACTGCAGGACCAGCCTTCGCCAATAGGCTACGGCCTGACATGTGAATCGGGGCGCATGGCAGTCAGGAGCTGCGCAGGGAAACCTGTTTCCCGGCTCAGCTCCTGATGCCATTGCTGGATCCCGCTTCGCGGGATCCGCGGCTCAATGGGTTCGTTCATGCTCAATGCCTGAAGAGACGGACCCACCCGCTACTGATGGCTGTTCGACCAGCTCATTCGTGTTGATTCGTGTGATTCGTGGATGGCAGTTGTCTTTCTCTGCGGCTCTGCGGCTCCAGTGGCACGCCGTAGTGCGCACACGAAGGCGGCTGCGCGAGGCAGTCATCCCGGGGTGATTCGTGGGCGGCAGTTCTTCATTCCTGGTTCCTGATTCAAGGTTTCCCTCCTCCGCCCTTCGTGGCTACGGCGGGCATGCAGGGCGAAATGCCGGAGCGCAGGCCTTACGCCTTCGGCGGAGACTGTTTACTATTTACTGTTCACTGGATGCTGATTCAGGAACAGAAGCGCGCGCGATGTGGCTTACACGGCTTCCATAGTTGATGGCGGTTTCTTCGCCACATGATACGTCACACTCACGACACCCGGAACTTCGCTCGTCAAGCGATCCGCGAGCCGTTCAAGAACTTCGTAGGGTACCCTTGCCGGTTTGGCCGTAACACAGTCCTGGGTATCCCAACAGCGCACCTCTATCTGCAGGCCGAAATCCCGCTTTCCGTCGCGGATACCGGTCATCCTGTCCTCGTGAAGAATTGCCATACACTGAAAATGCGGCACCTCGGCAAGTTCCGCCTCCATGATGACTGTGGCCTTGCGCACGAGTTCGATTCGCTCGGGTGTTGCTTCTCCAATTACACGTGCGGTCAGGGCCGGTCCAGGGAAAGGGGGACGCTGGGATATTGACTTGGGCAGGCCGAGTGCTTCCGCAATCAGCCGCACTGCCGGCTTCCTGAGCTGGATGACTGGTTCCAGGACTGTGTATCCATAAGCTTCTTCCGTGTCGATTCCCATTTGCGCCAGCACATTATGCTGTGCCTTGATGCCCGCCGTCGTTTCCTCAACGTCTGTAAGAATTGTCCCCTGCAAAAGGAACTTTGCGCCACTTTCCTTGACGATCCTGGCAAACACGTCCTTATAGAAAGTCTGTGTAATGCCGATCTTTCGCTTCTCCTCTGGATCTGAGAGCCCCTTAAGGGCAGCGAAGAACTCCTTCCTGGAATCAACCAGCTCTACATGAATACCCAGTTTCTTGAATGTTTCGACCACGAATTGCGGCTCTCCCTCTCGCATCAAGCCATTATCTATAAAGTAGGTCTTCAGCCTGTCCCCAAGCGCCTTGTGTCCGAGCAATGTGACGGCCGAAGAATCGACCCCGCCGGAAAGGGCATTGACCGCCAATCCATCACCAACGGCCGATCTGATTTCCGCCGTCTTCTCTGCGACAAAAGTGTCTATATTCAGCTGCTCAACCTTAATCTCTTCTATGCTCATTATCTTTCCTTTCGGTTCTTGTCATTCTGCGGGGTTCTCCCGAATCCTCGAGATGCCCATCACTCACCAGAAGCTCTGACCCGAAGCATGCATGAAATTGACCTGTTATGCCATGTAAAACAGAAGGCTATTGCGGAAACAGTGTCAGGTGTCAGAGGGAAACTGCGGGACTGCAGGACCACCCTTCGACTACGCTCACGACTTCGCCCTGCGTGGCTACGGCCTGACAAGCTTGTCGGGGCTGCTATGGCAGTCATGGGGCGCCAGCGGCTCAATGGGTTAGTTCATGCTCAATGTCTGAAGAGACGGACAGTGTTTGGGAGTCGGCCTTGGAAACTTGCCACGCTCTGCGGGGTTGGATGTTCAATCAGTCCCTCCCTCACACTCACACACAGGCAGTTTCCCGTTGTCCGCGCCATGAACCGTTGTATAATCCGGCTATTGGGTGCTGTATGGCGACTGTAAAGGACGGCGAGCGTAGTGCCGTTCAGGTGAACATACAATGACCAGGCAGGGAGCCAAGTGAGGTTTGATGTGCCTCTCGGCCAAGGTTGAACTGCAAGGAAAAGGCCATTGGGATCAGGATAACATGCACGGCTTGGTAATCATTGTGCCATCGGGGTCGGACCACGGCAACTAGGCTGCAGTCCAAGCACTTAGTGCCGATTTGCCCCCTGCAATCAGGCCTTACGTTCGATTCTAGGGCTCGAAAATCGACTCTAACCCCGCCTTCCGTGGCCCGAATCTCTAT
>SPBP01000263.1 GCA_004525935.1 Lentisphaerales bacterium
CACAGATTCCGACCTGTGCCGCGTGCGCTGATTTCCCGGGAGGATCGCTTCGTACGTGGGCTGGTAAACTACTTTCGTGACGCCATCCCCGATGTGCTTTTCAGCCAACGCCCGAAACGATGGACTAACTGGACGGCGACCGGCGATGACTTGCGTGGCATAGACGAGTTTGCCGGCGGGTATCTGAGGTTGGTGGATAATCCCGAGAGAATGACGATTGTTCGGAGAATGGCTGCCGACTACTCCAGCTTTGTAATGGAGTATGACATCGAGGACTGCTGGTGCCTGTATGATGTGCGGGATCTGGCCGGATATCTCCAAGATGCATATGAACGTAAGTACCGTGCCGTGAATCCGGAGACAGCCGCACAGATGTCAGGACGCGAGATGAAAGAGGGGGCGCTGACGCTGCTTCGAAACGAATGGGGTGTACCGTACAGGGAGTTTTTCGATGTCAGACTGGACCGGGAACTGGATTATCCGATGCATCATCCGTCCTGGAGCTATCCAGAGACACCTAAGGCGGCGGCTTTTCTGAGGTTCAAGGATGCGTATCGCAGGATCGAGTTTCACACGGCTATGAAGAAGAGGTGGCAAGTATTCCTGCGCGAACGAGGGGTGAGGGGGGCGGTCGATTGGCCGGTGGAGAGGTCGGACCTCGAAACATGGGCGATATTCAAAGAGTTCATGGCTTCTCGGTATCCCGCAACGCGCGCAATTCCTTTCTCAATGAAGGAAGTATGGATCAAATACCTGAATCGCGGAGAGGCCAAGCTTGCATTGGGTGTTGACTCGAAACGGCAGTTTGATGTCGCGCTATATAACGAACTATTTGGGACGCGATACGAGTACCTTGCAGAGATTCCGTTTCCGGTTCCTCAGAATTCTGATCCGCGCCTTGCTGGGGCGTGGGATCAGTTCATATTGGCATACTATCCGGCGCGCCTGGTTGAAGTCCGGGTATCCCCAGAGATTGAACAAAGATACCAGGCTCACGTTGAGTCCGAGTTCAAGACAACTGCCAACTTCAACAGGCTAATGACAGAGTTCGACCCTGATTTCAGGCCGATCACAGCATTTTCAGAAGTGAAACTGGCGGCACGGTCCAACCTTGCGACATGGGAAGCGTTCATTAGAACATTGCCGCGCGAAGCGCTCGTGCTGCACAGTGCGGAGGCCGCGTTTCAGGCATACCTGCTTTCACGATACGGTAGTATTGGCGAAATAAACGCCGCGTATGATTGGAAGATTGGGGTCATAGAGGAAGCGCGTCTTCCATTTGCGGAAGCCTACACAATAACATTTGTTGAGAATGAGTGGCGGGACTACCTCAGAGACGTGGCGAAGAACTATCGGCAGGTTGCCGAGTATCTCTTTGTCAGGGGTAGAGCGTTCCTCAACACGGCAATCCTGGTGGTGCTGACGATAATCTGCACGCTGACCGTCAATCCGTTAGCAGCCTATGCTTTGTCGCGTTTCAGGCTGAGGCACAAGGAACAGGTTCTGTTGTTCCTACTCGCAACAATGGCGTTTCCTGCCGCTGTACGTGCTATTCCCGGGTTTCTACTCATGAGAGATCTGCACCTGCTGAACTCTTATGCCGCACTCGTGTTGCCTGGAATGGCTAATGGGCTGTCGATATTCATCCTGAAATGCTTCTTCGATGGGTTGCCTCGCGAGCTTTACGAAGCAGCCACCATTGACGGGGCCAGGGAATGGCAGATCTTTCTGAAGGTCACATTGCCGCTGATGAAACCGATCCTGGCGGTCAACTCACTCACGGCATTTGTGTTGGCCTACAACTCGTGGCAATGGGCGCTGTTGGTCTGCCAGGACAGACAGTTCTGGACGCTAGCTGTATGGTTATACCAGATGCAGGATGCCTGGGCAGCACATCCACATGTGATAATGGCGGGGTTCGTGCTTGCATCCATACCAACAGCAATTGTTTTCGTAACATGTCAGAAAGTCATTCTGCGCGGGATTGTTGTGCCGTCCATGAAGTAGAAGATGACGGGTCAGTGCCGCAGGCGCTTGCCAAGAAGCACTGTATCGCGGAGTGCTTCCGTGTTCTTCGCCTTGCCCCATTTCTTATAGAAATGAAGATCCTGACTCAATTTCATATTCTGCTTCAATGGATCAAATCGAGAATACGGGAATACCGGCACCTATGGGGGGCAACACAATGCGGCCCGTGCTCGGTAAGAGTCACATCTACATTCTAGTATAGCGTTTGAACCGCCAATTGTCGCGAATAGTGTCAAAGTGACTGTCCGACTTAGCCCGCGCTCGAATTTCGTCGCCTCCGAGCTCAGTTGCGGTCTTGAGTGAATCGAGTGCGTCCTTTTGGTTGCCTGCCAGGCATTGGATAGCGGAAAGTTCAATCCAGGCTGCGGCTGAGTCGGGCTGGTTTGCCAGGAAGTTGTGAAGGAGTCGCTGTGCCTCGTCGGTCAGGCCCGCAGACGCAAGAGCTCTGGAAATGCCGAGGCAGCTTTCTATCGAGGTGCGCTCTGTAGTCAACGCAATGTAACGACGGGAGCAGAGCATCATGGTGTTCGTATCAGCACGGGCAGAGCATGCAAAAGAGGCTGAGACGCACATATCGCCGGTAAGGGCATCCTTGTTATCCAGCATTTCCCGCACAGTCTTCAGTAATGGATTCTGCTTATCGTATTGAGCATTGAGTTCAGCCAGGAGGCTGGCATCGCCCTGCTTCAACGAACCGTTCCTCAGTGCCGAGTTGAGTTTGGCGAGCGTGTCGAGAGAGTCACAGAGCTGCTGAAGCTGCAGTGCCAGCCTTAGAACCACAGGGTTTGTCTCGTTGTCGCTCAGCACCCGTGTCAGGAGCTCGGATGTTGTGTTTGTCTCGTGCAACGCGATGCCTGCCTCGATCTTGCGGATGGTGGATGACCAGTCTCGTGGTTCGTGTCTCGGGATAAACGGTTCTGGTTCTGGATCCGGCTCGCTGGCTATCACTGCATCTGGCTGGACTGCGACTGGTTCCCGGGCATCCGGGGAGCAGCCCCGCATCAGCAAGCCTATGATCACTGTACCAATTACCAGCAGGCCCGCTGCCACTGCGGCAACTGCGCGTTTGTCCGGGCCGGTGCCGCACGCCAGATCTGCCTGTGGGCCATGGTCACGAGCGCCCGACGATGAGGCCAGATCGGCGTGCGGATCCACATGTTGTCCGGGTGGCTGTCGTACTGACGAGGGCAGCGCCAAGGCAGGGAACAAGCCGGGGATACTCGAGGCCGGGATCCATTTGTGGCCCGAGGACTCTGGCCACAGAAGATCATCGGGCCGCAGTTCGCCCGTACGGACCATATCACGCAGCATTGCTTCGTCAATCAGCCCGTGCTGCTGTTCAGTGCCTCGCTTGGAATAGAACCACTTCATCCGGCGGCAGCCTCTTCCTTTATAAACATGTTGCGGTTGACAGGAACTCCCCAGTTTCGGATTATGGCGCCTGCATCCTGTCCGTGACAAGGAAGATAGACTGTGCCACGTCAGCCTGACAAGAATTTATCGTTAGAAGCGATTCTCGGATCGTTCGAGAAGGAAATCGAGCGTCAGGACGATATTGTTTACGGGGTGGCTCTTTTCTTCGAATGTGTGAGCCTGCTGCACAATGAGCAGGAATCTATCGTCGAGACTTACCACAAGCAGTTCCGCAACATCATTCAGCGCGGCAGGGACATGATTGGCCGTGCGTCTGATCTTCTTGAGGACGCCAGGAAGGATGCCAGGAAGGTCTCGTTGGTGAGAACTTTCAAGTTTAAGCCGTGTGCAGGGCATCCCAGGCCCGCGGCTATGATTGGGCGGGCCGAGGCCCTTGTATTCACCTACAACCAACTCTTCCCGAACCGACCCAGGTCGCAGGAATTCTCCCCCGAGGAAATTGGCAGGCTCCTGGAGGAAGCAAGTATGTCGTTCGATGGGGATGTGGTTTAGATTCGTATTCCGTCTTCACCGAGGCTACGAAAGGCCAAGGGGTGTCGGGGGAACTGACTGTGTGGGAGTGTGCATGTTGGGGAGAGGAATGGAACCAATATGTCCTATAGGACTAGCCAGCTTCGCTGAAAGTGTTCAGGGGTTCAG
>SPBP01000013.1 GCA_004525935.1 Lentisphaerales bacterium
AACTGATCTGCGCGCCTGACAAATCCTCCACCCCCTCCCCACGGGCATTGGTGTCAGGATTCGATTCTGCTGAAAGAGTCTGAGCAGGATTGTCACCACTCAGGGGCGCCTGCGCGATCAGATCCCAACGTGTCCCTTTTCGGCTCGGTGACAATCGTTGCGCCCAGAACTGGTCCAGTCCAAGCTGCTCGTAGAGATGGCAGGCCAACCAGCATGCTCCCCACTGCCGTGGGCGTTGACGTCCTTGTGGTCTGGACGTGTGCGCGTGAAGTCTACGGGCTCATCGCGCTTGCGGAAGTAACGCCACAAGTGGTGATTCAGGAACTCTCCTCCGTTGTCGGAATGGAAGCCGAGAATGGGGAACGGCAGACCGTCTTCTATTTCCTGAATGGCTTGAGCCACGCCATGATACCCCTTGTTCCAGACTGCCCGGTTCTCCGTCCATTGTGTCTCTACATCGGTCATTGTTAAGGACCATCGGATGGTCCTTCGCAAAGAATGGTAGCCAGATGGGTATGTTTCCCTTAAACAGCTTCGAGCACGGCCGGTTCATCACCAGCCACAGTTTCTCAAGAACGGCTATGACGGCGCTCCCGTACTTCCTCTTGGGCCCGGGCCTCTGCTTCTTTGCCAAGCCCGCTTCCTTGTTCAGGAGCCGAATGGCATGCTTTCGGCGATATCCACAGACCTCACAACATTCATCTATCAGCTTTGTCTTGTACTCACGCCCCGCCTTTGCGTAGCGGCGCCGCGCCGAAACAGGCCGTTTCAACTTGACCCTTGGACCCCTTTCTTGGTAGATTAAATGCCTCACTCAGCTTATGTTGTACGATTGAGTTAATGCCAGTTTAGCCATGATTCAAGTTATGCCAGCCCCTGCGGGCAGAACGGTGTTGTCCTGTGGCCGTTTTGGGCACGGAATCGTTGTGCTATTCATTCTCGTTTTCTTTCCGATTTCCGCAATTGCCCAGGTCCCGTCGATCGAGAACTGGACCCCTTCTAACATCACGGCCACCAGCGCAGATCCCAATGGCTATATGTCGTCCACCGGCACAGCGCCTACCGAAGTCTACGTCTTCTGGGGCACCAATGACTACGGCGCCGGCAAGTCATTGTGGGCGAACACGAACTATTACGGCTACAGGGAGATTGGTCTTCTTATCACCAACGTAACGGGCCTGATTCCATCCACGTTATATTACTACAGGTACTACGCTACGAACATCAACGGCGACGCATGGGCGCCAAGCAGTACGAACTTTGTGACAGGCGGTGGCGGGCCTGCAGTCATTTACGTCAATTACTTCGCCACCGGTGCGGACAACGGCACCACATGGGCCGACGCATTCACGAACCTTCAGGATGCTCTGTCCGCCGCAGTCAGCAATGATCAGATCTGGGTGCGAGCTTGGACATATGTGCCTACCTACGGCACGAACAGGTCGATCTCCTTCGAACCAAAAAACGGCGTAAGCCTCTTCGGTGGATTCGCCGGAACGGAGACAAATCTGCAGCAACGCAACTGGATCATTAATCGAACGGTATTGAGCGGCGACCTGAACGGTGACGACATCGGCTTCACGAACAATACAGAGAATTCGTACCAGGTTGTCAGAGGCACCAACAACACGGTCCTCGACGGATTCATCATTGAACGTGGTAATGCCGACACCGTCTCATCGAATCAGCGCGGCGGCGGCATGCTCAATACCGGATTTGATAATTCCCCAAAGGTCGAGAACTGCATATTCATGCTCAACAGCGCCGTTGAAGGTGGCGCTGTCTGCAATGAGTTTTATTGCTCACCGACTTTTTCGCACTGTACGTTCGTCAACAACCGCGCGACCGGCATGTCCAGCGGACAGGGCGGCGGCATGTACAATCACATCGCCACGCCCATCATCACGAACTGCGTCTTTGCCGGCAACACGGTCCACGACTGGGGCGGCGCCATAGATATCTATCAGGGACATCCTGAAATTATCAACTGTGTAATCGTTGGCAACATGGCGCCAACCAGCGGCGGCGGCCTCCGTATCCAGCAGGGCCAGGCGACCGTCAGAAATTCGACCATCGCAAATAACGAATGCACGGCGAACGGCCCGGGCATCTGTAACGATATTAGCAGTGACCTTCTCCTCGAAAACAGCATCGTCTGGGGCAACACCGGCGCCCCACAGCAGATCGACAATAATTCGGCTACCTGCACCGTCTCGTGGTGCGACATCGAAGGCGGCATCACCAACATCATTAACGGTACCCTGCTAACCAATGGCGTCAATTTGCAGCAGCACCCGAAGTTCGTCGGCGGCACCAACGGGACATGGTCCGGCGGCGACGCTACCTTCAATGCCACCAATCTGCAGACTACCCTTTATGATCCCTCCGCCGGCTGGTTTGAGAATGAACTGGCTGGAAAGTTCGTTCAGCCCAATTCCGCTGAACCGTACCAGTACCTGATTGCCTCGAATGCACCGACCATGATCTTCGCCCGGGGTGACGTGACCGCCTTCGGTACTGTCAGCAACGGGTTCCCTTACCAAATTCATGACTACCACCTCGAATCCACGGACGGACATTGGGAGTCCGGATTTGGCACATGGAGCAATGATGTTGCGAGCAGCCCCTCCATCGATGCCGGCAACCCGGCAAGTTCGTGGGCGAACGAGCCGTCCCCTAATGGCGGCAGGATCAACATTGGCGCATATGGAAATACTCCGGAAGCTTCGAAATCAGCTCCGGGCACCCCACCCATCGTAGACAATGACGGTGGGCCCGTAAACATCACAGAGAACAGTGCGAAGCTGCGTGGATCCCTTTCCTCGACAGGCGGCCTGCCCACCGCGGCATGGGTCTTTTGGGGCACAAACGACTTCGGAACCAGCACTTCCGCATGGCCGAACGCGATCTACGTCGGCTTGCGGGGAACCGGCATATTCGAAACCAACATTTTCGGCCTAGTTCCGAGCGACCTCTACTACTATCGCTGCTATGCAACCAACTCCGCAGGTGAAGCCTGGGCACCTACGACAACCAACTTCTTTACTCCGCCCGGGGGTCTGAACTGGAACGACTGGTCTCACAGGATGAAGATCAGGTTCAGCGGGTACGATAAGTCGCAGACACTCACGAATTTCCCCGCGCTGGTCGTGCTGAGCCAGGCGATACCCGGGTTCGACTATGCTCATTTCGAGTCCACAATCGGAGGCGATCTGCGGTTTGCAAACTCAAATGAAACAGTTCAGCTCAGCTACGAAGTCGAAAAATGGGACAACATCGGCAGTTCCTTTGTCTGGGTGCAGGTACCTGAGCTGCGCAATTCCAACACTTACATCTGGGCGTACTGGGGCAACCCGATCCTCACCAATCCCCCACCCTACACGACTGACGGCTCTACATGGTCGGAGGATTTCGGAGCGGTATGGCACATGCAACAGCCCAACGTCCCCGATTCCACGTTTAACGCAAATAGCGGGACCTCCTACGGGAACACGACCGTTGCGGGGCCTGCAGGCAACGCTCAGGATTTCAACGGCAGCTCGGCATATGCCCAGGTCTCCGACCAGAATTCGTTGACACCCACATCCGGCATTACCGTCTCGTGTTTCATAAGGCCCGACACCCTCGGCACCGGAACACAGAACATTATCTCAAAGCGGAATGGCAGTAATGTCGGCGGATACGTCTTTGAGGCCCTCAGTTCGACATCCGTCCAGCACAGTGTATATGCGAACCTGACGTGGAAGAATGCCGCGTATGGATACGACAATGGATCATGGCAGCACATCGCGATGACGCACGACGGTGTGAATATTAGGGTTTACAAGAACGGAATTCCGAGAGCAACCACCTCCCAAGCCGCCACACTGAATGACGATGATGGCATACTCAGATTCGGCGCCAATAGTGCAACCCTCAACAACTTCTTTGACGGTGCACTCGATGAAGTCCGTATTTCATCGACCGCGCGTTCGATGGAGTGGATCCAGGCCTCTGCCGAAAGCGTGCTGTCGAACAGCATGTTCAATGCCTATGGACCAGTGGAAGTCGTCGGGATGCCGGAGATGCTCGAGGTCACCGGTGGCGGCCAGCCTGACGGACCAGCCTATACCTTCTTCATGTCGAAATATGAAATCCGGAACTCGGACTACGTCGAGTTCCTCAACGATGCGAAGCAGAACCAGTTCAATGAGCGCGGCACTAATATGTACTTCGATGGCGGGGGCAACGTGTTCATGGACAGCGGCATGCTGAACAGTGAAAAGCTCTTCAGTATCACCAACATGACCACGGGCCCGCAGAATGGCATTACGTACGATACGACCAACCTTGTTTACGAAGTCATACCCGGGATGGAGGACCATCCGGTAGTGGGCGCAAGCTGGTTTGGCGCGGTGAAGTATTGTAACTGGCTCACAATCAAGTCCGGCAGAGGCCCTGCCGAACGCTGTTATGCGGAGGGCACCTTTGCCAATGCCTGGAAGCCGGTGCCAGCCTCCAACTGGCCGTCGTTTACTGAACCCGAAAGACTGGACTGGGTACAGAACTACGACGGATTCCGCCTGCCCATGGACGAGTATTACGGATATGCGACGAACTACAACGAGTTCTACAAGGCCGCAGCGTGGAACGGGGTTTCGAACAAGCTGTTTGGCTTTGGTAGAGACGCGGCCACCGCACAGGATGCCAACTATGGCGGAGAGTTGTGGCCCTCCAATACGACGCCCGTCGGACACTACGACGGAACCAATGTGAACTACGGAGGCACAACTACAGTTGACTCCGCAAACATGTTTGGTCTGTATGACCTCAGCGGCAATCTTGTGGAGTGGTCGTCGGATACTCACGTCACCAACGATGCGTTCAGCCGAGCGGCACGGGGCGGACACTGGAACAGTTCGGCTGCAAATCTTCAGAACCATATCCGGATGAGTTTCAACCCCGAGCTCACCGACTATACTGTCGGCTTCCGTGTAGTCTCCACTTTTGACGTCGGCGAAACCACCGGGCCGCCACAGGTCATGAATGAACCTGCATCCGGCATCACGGATGTGGCTGCGACACTGAACGGCAATCTGGTCTCCACGGGCGGCGCACCGACCGAAGTGTATATCCTCTGGGGTGTATCCGACATGGGTATGTCGTTCGGGTTCTGGGAACACACTAATAACCTCGGCATCCTGCCCCCCGGCCCCTTCGGCTATGGTATAACCAATCTCATCCCCGAAACTCCTTACTACTACGTGTGCTATGCCACCAATGCCTATGGCGGAGCATGGGCGCCCGGGACGACGAACTTCATGACCTTTGCCGATCCGGGAGACGGTGGTCTCAATTACAGAACCTACGACACGCTGTACGGTACCAACTATCTCCATCCGATTTCCAACCTGTTTGCCCAGAGCCATAGCGGAACCGGTGTTCAAATTGGTCCATTGAGCTACAATGCCGGATCGTTCACCAACCTGTCGGGCATTACAAGTGTCGGAATGTTCTCTGTCCTCTGGGATGGTGTCTTTGTCAGCACTGGCGGCGTCTACACGTTCGGCACCAGGAGTGACGATGGCAGTGTTCTGTACCTGGACCTTAACAAGGACGGCGACTTCTCGGATGTCGGAGAATTGATCGTCGATAACAATGGAGATCACGGCGGAGTCGAGAAGACAAACACCGTGTTACTTGGGGCGGATGAGTATCCCATCGCCATAGGCTACTACGACAACCTAGCCGGAACTGAAATGGAAGCACGGTGGGGCCGTGGCGACGGATGGCCATCATATACCAGCCTCGCCGCAATCGACTCGACTTCCGGCGTGTTCAAGATCGGCTATTCTTTCACGATCAACAACGACGGCGGCGCCACAGCCATCACGACCGACTCTGCAACACTGAACGGCAACCTGATGTCAACCGGTGGTGCGCCCACCGAAGTCTATATAATGTGGGGCACGAACGATGAAGGGACGGTCCTCGGCTGGTGGGAAAATACCAGCTACTTCGGGTATGTCGAGGTCGGCTCGTTCTTCACCAACATCTTCGGCTTGTCATCCAACACCACGTACTACTACCGCTGCTATGCCACCAACGCCTACGGTGATGCATGGGCACCCCAAACAACTAATTTCGTTACGATGCCTGCGGGGGCGCCATCCGTCGAGCTACTGAAACCGCAGAACTATGCCGAGCTTGTCTCCTTCTCGTGGACGGACCCCACAAATGCGTTCGATGCACTAGGCGTACCCGGCGATGAGTCGTCACAGACGGCTTACCTGCTCTCCACGAGCGCCACTGACAATCTCTACTTCAACCAATGGACCCCGCCGATTCGCGTGCATACACAACTGACTCTGTCCGTCAAGTGGAAGACGGACGGTAACTTCACGGATGACAGCTTCTACTTCGACTATACGACGAACGGTGGGCTCGGATGGAATGTGCTCCTGTCGTCGGGAACTTACACCGATATGGCATGGCAGGTTGCCTCAACGCCATTGGCCCCTAACACCGATCACGGCCTGCTTCAGGTCCGCGTCGGAACGGCAATTACTACAGGCCAGGACGGCGGCATGATCTATATCAGTGACGTATATACCGAGGGTATGTACGACCCTTACGCTCTTGCCATCGTCAACCAGAGCCCAAGCGGCATAACCGACAACGATGCCGTTCTCAACGGCTACCTTGCATCCACCGGAACCGCACCCACCGAAGCGTGGGTCTACTGGGGAGCGATCGACGGCGGAACGAATGCAGGTAATTGGGAGCATACGAACTACTTCGGCTACGTCAATGAAGGCGCCATCTTCACCAACATAACCGGCCTGACCCCGGGCACGAACTACTTCTATCGGTACTACGCCACAAACGACGCCGCCCAGACCCGGTGGGCGCCGAACTCTGAGATGTTCGTTACTACCGGCGGCGGTGGTGCGGAATACTTCAAGATTTACGGAATCCCGAGCCCATTGTTTACAAACCAGGTCATCAGCGAGATCTATGTCGAGGCGCACAAAGGCACAAACATCTGGTCTAATTACACCGGCACAGTCGAGTTCTCCTCTCCCAACCCTGGCTCGTTCCCCATCGATTACACCTTCCAACTCGCCGACAACGGTGTTCATGTGTTCAGCAATGAAGCCTGGTTTACGCAGGCGGGCGACGACGTAGTCTTGTCCGTAAGCGATACCAACAACCCATCCATGCGCGGAGATCAGTTCGGGATTGTCGTTCTGAACGGTTACGGTGCGCAGTTCGACCGCTTGATCATGACCACGATTGCCGAGCCCCTCAATACAGGGCAATGGGTAACCGTGGCAATCGGGGCAGTCGATCAGCACTGGAATCTCGCGACAAACTATGTGGGAACGGTCGATTTCTCCTCAAGTGACGGCTCTGCATCGTTGCCGCTCGGGGGCGGAGCCAGCTACACGTTCAGCCCCGGCAATTATGGATGGCGCGCCTTCTCGAACGACCTGCAATTCAATACCGTCGGAGAACACTGGCTCCGTGCGCAGGACAGCGTCAACAGCAACGTTTTCGCACAGCTCTGGAATATCACGGTGCAGGAGACGATCGTCGACACCAACCTCGATCACTTCGTCATAGAGATTCCGCATAACGTTATCACCGGCGAATGGCATGGGGTAACGTTCGAGGCGCGCAGTATTTCCGAGCATACCGTAGACTGGTTCAACGGCACGCTTAATGTTACGAGCAGCGACCCACTGGCTATTTACCCGGCGACCGTGCTTTTCTCCGGTGGCGACAATGGCATGAAGTTCATGCCGAATTCCGCGCAGTTCTGGACGGTCGGCACACAGTCAATGTCATGCTGGTGGCAGCTCGATACGAATAAGACCGGACTTGCGGATAATATACAGGTAACGGACGGCGTGGGGGACGGCGATGGCGACGGCATGCCCGATGCATGGGAAATTCAGCATTTCGGCGACACAAATGCAGTGCCGACGGACGACAGCGACGCCGACGGCCTCGATAACGTCGGTGAGTATATTGCCGATACGATTCCCACAAATGCACAGTCGGTTCTGAAAATCGTAGATGCGACAATCTTCGGCGGTGATCCGCGAATCTATTGGCTCAGTTCGTCGAACAGGAACTACGACATCCTCGTATCCACAAACATGGTCGACTGGGGCGCCGCCGTTGTCGACGAGCCGGGGACGGCGCCGACAAACTTCTATACTCACTCTCCCGTCCCGGCCGACTCGATTTACTACCGCGTGCTTACCGACGATGGCATCAGCACGTCTCAGGCGGTCTCTGTGAATATTGCCGCCTTCCACTGGTTGAATCTCGTCACAAACGGCAACGGCTCCGTTGACGTTCCGCCGGGCTGGATACCGGAAGTCACCAATCTCGTTATGCTCGCAACTCCGTCGAATAACTACCACTTTGTCGATTGGACAGGTGACATCGCGTCAACCAACAATCCTCTTACTCTCGGTATGACTCAGGCCTGGAATATCGTCGTCAACTTTGAGCTCGATCAGCATGAACTGGTTGTGGGATCCGGCTACGGCAGCCCCTACCCCGCTCTCGGAACGAACCTCTTCTACTACGGCACAACCGTTACGTGCGAAGTGAATTCTCCCATACCGTACGGCGCCGAAACGCAGTATGTATGTGTCGGATGGACGGGCAGTGGTTCCGTGCCCATCTCCGGCTCGACAACCAATACCGGACCTATAACCATCACCAACAATTCCGGCATTCTGTGGAACTGGATGACTAACTATGACTTGGCCGTTGCGGTTGCCGGGTCGGGTTCGGTCGATGTCCCGCCGGGCTGGTACGATGACGGCACCAACCTCTTGCTCAATGCAACACCGAGCAATGGCTATCACTTTGCAACATGGTCCGGGGATGTGGTTACAACCAATAACCCGCTAAACCTGACGATGACCCGGTCATATAACCTGACCGCCAACTTTGCGATCAATACGAACAGCCTGGACGTCCTGAGTCAGCAGGGCCTGCCGAATCCGGCTGTGGGCACCACGTGGTACACTGAAGGCACGCTCGTCGATGCCAGTGTGGATTCACCGGTGGTGATCGGGGCAGAGACGCAGTACGTATGCCTCGGCTGGAGCGGCACAGGCGACGTGCCGGTCTCTGGTGGCGGGACCAATACGAGCTTTGTGATAAGCAACAACAGCGCAATCACCTGGCTCTGGCAGACGAACTACTGGTTGGACAGCACGGCCGGGCCAAACGGATCGGTTGATGTGCCCTCCGGTTGGTACGAAACGGGTTCAAACTTCACCATCTACGCAACCGCATCCAACGGTTACAGCTTCCTGGCATGGAGCGGAGATACCAACGGTTGCACAATTATTGGCCCGCAGCTTATCGTAACCATGGATCAGCCAAGGTCTGTTACGGCCGACTTCGAGCTAACCCTGTATGACATAGATGCAGCCGCCGGACTCAATGGCATAATGTCACCCACCGGCACGGTCTGGGTCGGACATGGCTCAAACCAGCTATTCACAATTACGCCCGACCCCAATTATCACGTGCTCGATGTCCTGGTTAATGTGGGCTCGATCGGTCCTACTAACGACTATACATTCGTGAACGTCACGAACGGAGGCCAGTCTATTGATGTCACATTCGAAATTGACAAGTTCACGCTAGACGTAACGAGCCCCTACGGCACACCGATCCCGGCAGGCCTCACCACGAACGATTGGAACACACTGATTGACGCGTCGGTTGACGGATCGCCCGTTGTCGTCGGCGCCGCCACCCAGTATGTGTGTTACGGATGGACAGGTACCGGGGTTGTTGTGCCGGGCACCGGCACCAATACAAGCTTTAGCATCACCTCCAACTCCGCGCTGGAATGGTTGTGGGCCACAAACTACTGGCTCGATGCTACCGCCGACCCGAATGGATCCGTCGATGCTTCAACCAACTGGTACGAATCGGGATCGAATGTCGTCGTTACGGCCACCCCGAGCAACGGCTACAGCTTCCTGGCCTGGAGCGGAGATACGAATGGCTGCGTCATCGCTGCGAATCAGATCACGGCAGTAATGGATCAGTCCCGCGCAATAACCGCCAACTTCGGGATGAACATCTACACCATTTCGGTTCAGACGGTGTTTAACGGCAGCATCACGCCCTCGGGCAATGTCCCCGTAGGCTACGGCTCTAACCAGCTCTTCACAATTACGCCGAACGTGAACTATAACGTCCAGGATGTGCTTGTTGACGCAGTTTCCATAGGACCAACTAACAGTTACACGTTCATGAACGTTGCAAGCAACCATAGCATCGATGCACTCTTTGCACTCAATACCTATACATTCACAGCATCAAGCCTCTACGGAAGTCCGGCGCCAGCAGGCGTTACCACGAATGCCCACGGTCTCCCGATTAACGCGTCTATTGCCGGATCTCCTGCTCTGATCGGCTCGGAAACGCAGTATGTCTGTGTCGGCTGGACTGGATCAGGCAGCGTTTCGCCAACCGGATCCGCGACCAATACCAGTTTCAGCATAACCAACACGTCCACCATTACGTGGAACTGGATCACCAACTACGATCTGACTCTCACCGTTGGGGGGAACGGCGCTGTTGACGTGCCGTCAGGTTGGTATGATGAGGGAACCAACCTGCTTCTTACCGCAACACCGAGTAACGGCTATCACTTCCTGACGTGGTCAGGTGACATCGTTACGACAAACAATCCGCTGAACCTGACGATGACCAGGTCCTATAACCTTACAGCCGGCTTTGAGATCAATACCAACAGCCTCGATGTTCTCAGCCAGCAGGGACTCCCCACCCCATCGGTCGGTACGACATGGTTCAATGAAGGCACCCTCGTCGATGCCAGTGTGGACTCACCGGTGCAGGTGGGTGGCGAGACCCAATACGTGTGCCTGGGCTGGTCCGGCGCAGGTGATGTGCCGGTCTCGGGCGCAGCCACCAACACCAGCTTCGTGATCAGCAATGATAGTGCGATAGCCTGGCTGTGGCAGACGAACTACTCGCTGGACCTGACACCGGGTATATACGGAAGCCTGAGTCATACCAGTGAGTGGTACGCGGCTGATAGCAACATAGCAGTAACCGCCCTGCCCGATCCGAACTATCACTTTCTCGGATGGACCGGCGATATTGTCAGCACCAATAACCCGCTGAACATACCCATGGACAAGCCATACACGCTGACTGCTGACTTCGAGATCGATACCTACACACTGACCGTCTCCTCAACGGCTGGTGGTTCTGCCACTACTCCTGGAGAAGGTATCTTCACAAACGACTTTGGAGCCACACCGACCATCATCGCGGTATCCAATGCCAACTATCACTTCCTGTACTGGAGTGGCACTGCCGCCGACGCCGGCAAAGTGGCTGACACCAATGCCGAAAGCACCACGGTTACGACTGACGGCGACTATACACTTGTCGCCAACTTTGCCATCGACACGTATCTACTAACCGTATCCTCCACCGCCGGTGGCTCAGCAACAACACCTGGCGAAGGCGTCTTCACCAACGACTACGGCGCCACCCCAGCCATCTCTGCAGTGTCCAACGCCAACTACCACTTCCTGTACTGGAGCGGTACAGCCGCCGATGCAGGCAAGGTGGCTGATACTAATGCCGAGAGTACCACCGTCACGACCGATGGTGATTACACACTCGTGGCCAACTTCGCCAGTGACACATATACGCTTACTATCTCCTCCACCGCCGGTGGTTCGGCAGCCACACCTGGTGAAGGTGTCTTCACGAACGATTACGGTGCTACCCCGGCAATTGTGGCGACATCCAACGCGAACTATCACTTCCTGTACTGGAGCGGCACTGCCGCCGATGCGGGCAAGGTGGCCGACACTAATGCTGAAAGTACAACCGTCACGACCGATGGTGATTACACACTCGTGGCCAACTTCGCCAGTGATACATACACTCTCAGTGTTGTCTCCCTGTACGGCGCTCCCACTCCTTCCGGGGTCAGCACATCGGCCTGGAATACTCCTTTCGTTGCCTCGGTGGCCGGCTCACCCCTATTGGACGGCACAACTCAGCATGTCTGCGTCGGTTGGACAGGCACAGGTAGTGTTCCTTCGCCGGGCTCCATCACCAATATCTCGTTCAATCTCACGGTAGCTTCCAGCCTGACATGGAACTGGCAGACATGGTACCGGCTCAGCACCGCTGCGGGTGCCAACGGCACCGTGGATGTCTCCAGCGCGTGGATGTTTGCCGGCACTAACCTGACCATCACGGCAACCGCGGATCCCGGGTACTCGTTCGTCCAATGGACCGGGCCCGGCGTACCTCCGGGCAGTGCGACAGTTAATCCGTTGCCGGTTACCATGAACCAGGCTCGCGATATTACAGCAACCTTTGCCCTGAACCTGGGCTACGTACAGGTCATGATCACCCCTGCATCCGCCGCCGCCGGCGCAACGTGGAATCTGACAACCGGGCCCGACACCGGTGCCCATGTCAGTGGCGATGTGATTCCAAACGTACCGGGTGGCACATTCTATACCGTCCAGTTCAGTGCCGCAGCGGGATGGGCTGCGCCGTTCGCCATCACCAACGTCTGGGTCGTCAATAGTCAGACCACTGTCGTAACCGGCATATACCTACCCGGCGAAATGGTCACCATTCCGGGCGGCACATTCGATATGGGTATATACTATGGCCAGGGCGGCCATTCCGTAACCCTCAGTGCCTTCCAACTCGACACGCGCGAAGTCACTGTGGGCGAGTACCTGGCTTTCTGTACGGCGACCACGCGCACGCCACCGCCCACGAATGGTGTCCCAGGCGGCTGGAGTAATCAGAACCTGCCCATTGTCAACGTGACCTGGCAGGACGCCAACGCCTACGCAGCCTGGGCCGGCAAACGGCTTCCAACGGAGGCTGAATGGGAGTTCGCGGCACGCAGCGCGCTGCCTGACTCGCTTTACCCGTGGGGCAACACGGATCCGACCGTCGCGGAGGCCAATTTCGCGAATAACGTCGGAAATCGGACAATCGCCGGCTCGTATCCTGCAAATGCATACGGTCTATACGATATTGCCGGCAACGCCGGCGAATGGTGCTATGACTGGTTCGAGAGCCCACTTGCCGATGGCACAGTCAATCCTGACGGCCCTCCGTCAGGCATGTACCACGTCCTCAGGGGCGGGTCCTGGCTCAGCCTGTCTACCAGGCTGCGCTGCGCCGTGCGTTCCTTCCTGCAACCTGGCGTCCGCTACAATGATCTCGGGTTCCGCTGTGCCAGGACAGTTCAAACCGGCTTCACAGCACCACTCGGAACCCCGTTCGATACAGATGCCGATGGCCTGCCTGACTGGTGGGAGAAACTGTACTATGACGGCGGCGCAGGCGGCATAGCCGTGCTGCCGACGGACGATACCGACACAGACGGCATGAATTCCTTCCAGGAATTCATTGCCGGTACCGATCCTACGGATCCAAAGTCGTTACTCGCCTTCAATAACCCGCAGGTCGAGCCGTCCAGTACCGGCCGTATCATCCACTGGCCGAGCATATATGGACGGGTGTATTCCGTGCAGCGAGCCAGCCGACTTACCCAGACCTTCGTTACGATCGACAGCGGTCTTCAGGCTACCCCACCCCAGAATGAATACATCGACCGCGCGACCGGCGATGAGACCTATTTCTACCGTATCCTGGTCGAGCAGAAGTAGTCAGGGCACATCAGTCAGAGCCTTTTGCCGACAGATCAACCGAATCCATCCGCAGACACATGAAGTTCAGGCCATCATTCATCAGGCCGGGTACCGTTGTGTCATTGCCCCTGTACGCGCGCACAACCAGTGCCCTGCGCACCCCCGATGCTCCTAGAATGCCGGCAAGACGGGCGACTCCCTCTTCTCCACCGGGAACCAGGAACATCGTCTTCGAACCGTAAGCCCTGGCAAGTTCCTGCGGAACAAAGGAGCCACTGGCAATAACAGCCTCCTCCGCTTGTTCTTGGACCACGTCATTCACCAATTCAGAGAACGACTTCCGCTGGTAAAGTAGACGAATCGAATATACCTGGAACGCAATCGAAATCGCGACAATAGCCGACAGGACGGCCGAACCGCTGTGAATCCGGTTGCCCGGGCAGTCCAACCACCGGGCGACCGTGCTTCCAGCAAGTACCGCCATCAGAGGATAGAAGTGAAGCAGATACCTGTTCCCCCAATGAATGCCCCCCGAATCCCCCGGAGAAAGCACGAAGTACAGAATCGCATGCAAGATCATGATCAGCCATATCAGGAAGCCGGGCGACAAATGACGACTCCCCTCGTTCGCATCTGCGTCGAGAGACGCGGCTTGGCGCTTTCGCAGAAACGCCAGCAGCAGTATTGGCGATACGGCAAATAGCCCGTTCGCCCTGAGCAGCCACCACACAGGACTCTCGGCAGAAATGTGCCCCCAGAAAAGCGTTACTCCCTGCACCACGCCGATCAGCGACAGGACGATCACGGACTTTCGGAATACTTTGTCTTTTAGAGCCGGATTGATAATAAACATGAAAAGAAACGGCACATTGGCGGCGATAGAAATCCACGGAGTGCCATGCGCCCCGAACATCAGGCCCAGTACGCTACGCCGTCCTTCTATGTACCCGGCGAACCCACCATCCCACAACGACACAGACGATATATGAAAACCCAGGGGTGTACCGATGGTTCGCCATTGAAACAACCACAGCGGTGCAAGTGCGCAGATCAGGATGAGCACGTGAAGGAACGCCATTTGCCATCTGCCGCCGCGCAACGCTACCACCGCGCAGAGGATTGCGCACATCAGGTACAAGTCGTCCCGGAAATACACGGCAGCTGCACAACACAGGGCAGAGACCAGCAAGTGACGTATTCTGCCTGTCCGCACATACCCAAGAGTCCCAACCACTGCCCACAGAACCAGACAGATCGCGGGAATGTGCTCCCAGAACGTCACGCTATAAAACCAGAAGGGCGTACACAGTACCGTCATAAGGACCGACAGCGATCTTTTCACTCCAGGTCCCGGCAACATGCCCGAAAGTACCCAGACGGCATAAAGCGATATCAACGCACACGCCAGTGGCAGAACATACAGACCGGCAAAGCCGAACAACATATACGGTACTGCGGAGACAACGGCAAACACAGGCGAATAGTTCGCGTAAAGCTTCCCTCCAGTTCTGCGTCCGAAGGGCTCAGGCAACGGATTGAATTCGTACGACGGATCGTACTCTTTGCCGGGATAACGAATTGAGAAATCCTTGAACCCACTCTCGATAATCGATTCCACCTGCATGAACTTGCAGCCATTATCGTTTATCCAGAAGCCCTGCTTGGGCATGATCAAGAATGAGAGGGATAGAACAAGCACGCAGACCAGAAAAGACAAAGTGGTGAAGTTTACACGAGTGCTTGCTTCTTTGGTGTCGGGCATTGTTGACGCTCTGGGCAGATTATTAAACACCGTCGGTACAGTGAAGCAAATGCACCCGCGACCGCACAAGAGAAAATCAGCGGGACGCCTCTCATTCAGAGACTCGCCCTGCTGGCGTACGCATTAGCGATGTGCCCAACTTGTGGCAGAGCGGAATGCGCAAGCGAATTCTGTTAGCTTGATCTCGTTCGTTCGAGAGCCTTCAGTCCGCCGCGAAGCACGAAGACTTTATATCCCTTTTGCATCAGCAGAAAGGCCGCCGTAGAACTGAGCCGCCCATTATCACAGTAGCAAATATATTCCGATTCTCGGTCCACGTCTCCCAGCGAGCCACGAAGGCTGCTCAGCGGAATCACAACCGCCCCCCTCAGACGACCGGACGCGCTCCCGGCATCCTCGCGCACGTCGAACCACTTGGCACCACCATTGATGTGCTGCTGAGCCTGCGCGGGCGATAGCCAACTGACCATAGGATCCTTCACCTGGTCATTGAAGCCGGACTTCGATAAGCGCATAAGAACCCCATCCTCACTCATCGTAACGGTCGAATTGCGCTTTGCATTCGAAATGAGGGCCTCTTCTCCAAATCCTGTGACGGCTGACAAACTGGCCACTATATCCGACTTGCCACTTTCCTTTCCCTTCTTCGACACTGATGCTGTTCCCTTCGTCAACAGGTAATAGTAATCGCCTTCATCGCCCTCTCGTATCACAACAGTACCATTGGCCATCTTCACCGTTTCCATGTTGGATAGCATTCCCGCAATGTTGCCGTCCGGGAGATTACTGAACAGCTCACCTGCCTTAATCTTCTCCACGAGAACCGCCGTATCAATCTTTGTTTCCCCCGCGACTGCGCCGCCAGTCTTCCGATCCTTCCCACCACCGAACAACCTCCGAAGACTATTCCCAATTGATTCCAGTATCTTCATCGCGATTCTCCTTCGCCGTTACAACGCGTTCTTAAGTCCCATATCACCGCCCAAAAGAACCGTACACACTTCCTTTCGCCCTTCGCGTGCTACCATTATACTGCGTGCTTCCATAAATCATTGACATCGTATACAAGCACCTTATGCTGATCAAGACTCAGTACCGGAGGTACCAGCACTGTGAGCCGCATGCGAATAGACGATTCCGATATCACAAATGCGCAGATTTTCGAGATATTGCTCGATAATTTCCCGGATATCATACACTCAGTCGATGACAGCGGCAACATAGTCTTCACCAACAGAAAAGCCGAATCGCTCCTTGGCTACGCCCGTGACGAGCTGCTTTCCATGAAGGTGCGGGAGATCTATTCGGACGAAGTCCTTAAGAAGGTGGACGAAGGCTTTTCGGAACTGAAGAAGAAAGGTGATTACGCGGTCGAAAGCATCCTGAAGGCAAAGGACGGCACATGCATCCCCGTCGAAATTCGGTCCTTCAGCATCTACGATGATTATGGCAACTTCCTTCGTACTTTCTCCATTCTCCGAGATATCCGACCCATCAAGGAGCTTCAGAATAGCCTCGTCCACGCGGGTCGGCTTGCTGCTATCGGGGAAATGGCCTCGGGTGTTGCGCATGACATTAACAATCCGCTAACTGTGATCCTGCTCGCCAATGAGATGATCGGTCGCAAGCTTCAGCGTAGTGATTCCATCGAGCTGCCGGCACTAGTGGCAGGAGTCAGCCAATCGTCATCCGAGATCCAGCGAGCATCGCAATCGATTCAAAAGCTTGTTCAGCACCTCAGAAACTTCTCCAGAGGCATGGCAGAGAAATACGAGGTGCTTGACCTCCGGAATACGATTTCTGACTCCCTCTTCATGACGGCAAGCAAGATTATCAAGTACTGCATTGAAGTGCGCAACGACATCTCTGCAGGGATCCATTACACTAACGGATCTCCGAATCAACTCGAACAGGTCTTCGTTAACCTTATCAGCAACGCATGTGACGCAATGTCAGATCGGGAAGAGCGTGTGCTCACGATCATTGCGAAAGAGTGCCAGCGTGAGGACAAGCCCTTCTGGCAAGTCGATATCTCCGACAGCGGGACAGGGATAAAGAAGGAATTGCTGGATGATATCTTTCGGTCTTTTTTCACGACCAAAGAGAAGGGCAAGGGTACCGGGCTAGGCCTCTCAATCTCCAGAGGTATTCTTCGCGACCACGGCGGAAACATATCAGTCTCGTCAGAGGCCGGCAAAGGCACAACATTCTCAGTGTATCTACCCAAACACGATTGCAGTACTGCTTAACACAAGGGGACCCAGGTGACAAACACATGGTCGGCGGAACTCTCCAATCTTCTTGACGGCATCCTGGTTCATCCTGCGTCCCAGGTTCAACTTATCGCGCTGCTCCTTATAGCGATAATCTCATTCGCTGCCATCATGCGACTGAGCGCCAATGCTGTCGGCATGAAACTGAATTCTCACATGCACGTTGCGACAGTGTGCTTTGTAGCATTGGTAACATCACTCGCACTTGTCTTGCTTATCAGAGTCTACGTCGCCCCGAAGCTCGCAAGTCCCGCCCTGGTTATCGGTCTGCAGTATGGCATCGCGCTCCTCTCGCTGATGCTCGTTGCGGTTCCGATCCAGTCCTGGCTTATGAAGGGAAACTACTTCGAAGCACTGCTCAATATGGGAGTGTCCATTGTGGGAGCAATGCTGATAACAGCTTTGTGCAACGCTGGATGGAACGCGGTTTCAAAGGGTAAATCTGAGATGGAAAGGGCACACCAGCGAAAGGCCGCGGTCGAGAACGACCTGTCTCAGTAGCACTGTGGTTCCGTCTCTTCCGTGCCCCTGATCAACTTGCAGGACCGAAATCCCGGATCTTCAACTGAATCTCGCTTCGCCCGCCGTACGTATTACGATCAACCGTGAAGGCCACATCTAACGGGCCATCAGAAATTGGACGGTCTCCCATCCCGAAGGCGATTGCAGGTAACTGGGCCGAACCCGCGGCCAAGTTCATCTTAAGGTGTGCTCCCTTCATGATCTTTGGTTCACCAACGACTCGTACTCCCCTCGCCCCAAGCAACGGAGTCCGGTTTCCTTCACCGAACGGACGCATGCTTCGCAGCGCCTCAAACAGACAATCGTCGACCTCATCGAGCCGAACCAACGCATCAAGTCTGAGTGTCGGGCTCAGGTTAATTCCCCCCAGTATATCTTTGCATACTTCCAGGAACCTCATTCTGAAGCCTGCCATGTCCTGTTCACCTATACTGAGGCCCGCGGCCATCTCGTGGCCGCCATATGACTTCAGAAACTCAGCGCCCCCACCCAGCGCGTCCACCAGGCTGCATCCTTGGATGCTGCGGCACGAACCCCGTCCCTGCCCATCTTCATCGAAACCCACCACGACCGAGGGCCTGTTGTATTTCCTCGCCAGGCGGGACGCCACTATACCCAGAACGCCCTGGTGCCACCCCTTACCGGAAACAACGACAGCCCAATCCGCGACAGGATCGAAACAATCCTTCACCTGCAACTCGGCTTCCGCAAGGACGCCATCCTCCACCTTCTTCCGCCGAGTATTCTCCGTGTCAAGCGTTTCTGCCAATACGCGCGCCCGGTCAAGGTCGTCCGTCAACAGCAACTCCAGCGCATCAGCCGCCCGCCCCATCCGGCCTGCAGCATTTATCCTCGGCGCAATCATGAACGCCACCTTGTAGGTATCAATCTCATCACCGACCTTTGCAACATCCATCAACGCCGCCAGGCCCGGACATCCGACAGCCCGTAATCGATCCAGCCCATACCTGACAATAACACGATTCTCCCCGACCAATGGAACAACGTCAGCTACCGTCCCGATAGCGACCCAGCCAAGATACTCCCGCAGATCAAAGGATAATGCGTTCTCCCGCCCGGCATCCCTCCCCGCTCTAAGG
>SPBP01000228.1 GCA_004525935.1 Lentisphaerales bacterium
CCCGTGGGACTGGTGGCCGGCGGATACATTCCCGCGCCGGGGCCGCAGGCGGAGTACGTGACCGTCTCGATTCCGCTGACGGACATGCTCAAGTCGTCGCCCGATTTCGTCCTCCAGCACTTGAAGTGGGTCTCGATCTCGGCGGAAGGCGGCGTGTACAAGGTTCGCAATCTGCGGCTGGAAACGGCGTCGCCCGCGCCGAAGTGAAAATGAGGAACGGCAAGAAGACGGCGCAGTGGGGCATGCTCGACCTGAAGCCGACCCCGCTGGCGGCACAGGAGCCGGGCGCGAGCGTGAAGCTGACCGGATGCCGGGTCGGATCAGCCGCAAGGAGGCCTTTAGCTTCGGCCTCGTGCGCAAACTCCTGGCCCACTACGAAGGCACGCCGCTGCACCAGGACATCCGCCCGTCCTGGATAAGATCGCCGAGTCGCTGGAGGGCGACATTACGATCGAGCCCGACTGGCTCAGCGAACACGTCCGGGACTTGTCCCGAAGCGCGGGATCAAGTATCCTGCACCTACTATATGGAGTAGCAGGACAAGGAGCTTATGAAACGAAGGACCCTGGTCAGCCTGGCAGTACTAATCATGACAACACTCAGCACAACAGGCAAGGCGGCGGCTCTTGACGGGGCAGCAGGGAAGGTGTTCGGCGTACATACTGGGCCATGGCGGGAACCACCATGACACCGACAACGGCAATCGCCGCAAGTGTACGCTTAGTCATCGTCACACACCTCGTTGAACACTGTCACATTCTGCAATGTGTCACATGGTTGACGCCTCTTTGCAAGACATTACGCAATCCAACCGCCGCTCTTTGGGCTATACAATTTCCCCTAAGGAATCTATAGTACAACTCTACTCTGGGATGCGCTGCTTGACGCGAGCCGGAGCGCAGCGCGAAGGGACTGTGTGCATGAAAACAATTATTGCAGGCATACTTGGCTTCGCATGCCTGAGCAGCATAACGATTGCTGCGGCTCCTACAGTGGATCCTGCCATCACGCTGCAATCCGACGGCAGCACCATCTCGGTAACAACAGGGCATTCAACGCCAGAGATCGTGGACTGGAACAACGACGGTCTCAACGACCTTGTTGTCGGGCAGTATTCATCGGGCAAAATTCGTCTGTACCTGAACACGGGGACCTACGACGCCCCCGCGTTCTCGGGTTTCTCGTATATCCAGTCGAGTGGGAGCGATATAGCGCTCTCTGCTGGCTGATGTCAGGGCTCAAGTCCACGGGTCGTGGACTGGAACAATGATGGCAAGAAAGACCTGATCTCGGGTCAGTCCTACAGCGGCGCCAGGGTTAATATTTTCCTGAATACAGGCACAGATGCAGCACCCGTATTCAGTGGCAAGACCTACCTGCAGACAGGGGGCGTTGATTTTCAGGCGTCCTACCAGTCCACCCCCTTCATCGTCGACTGGAACAACGACGGCAAGAAGGATGTGTTGTGCGGCGAAATCAATGGAAGAATATACTACCTCGAAAACACCGGTACGGATGCCGCGCCGGTATTCTCATCGAGCACCTTCATCCAGGATGGTGCCGCGAACCTTGTTGCCAGCTCGCGTTCATCACCCATGGCACTGGATTGGGATCATGATGGAGCCAAGGATCTGATCGTCGGCTGCTACGACGGGAAGCTGAGGTTCTACCGAAATATTGGAACGGATGCCGCACCGACCTTTAATGGTTACACCTTCATACAGGCAGGTGGTACGGATATCGATGTTGGCTACTACTCACGGCTGGGTATAGGGGATCTGAATCATGATGGCTGCCCGGACCTGTTTGCCGGCTCATCCGGCGGGACGGTGAAATGGTATCCCGTAAACCCCCTGCTGACACTGCCTGAATCAGCAACCGAAGGTGATGGCGTTCTCGCCGGCCAGGGATCTGTCAGCATTGATAGTCCGGCGGCATCCAGCCTGGTCATTGCCCTGGCATCCGAAGATACCAGCGAGGTCACGGTACCTGCATCAGTCACCATTACCACCGGCAATACCAATGCCACGTTCGATCTCACCGTGGTGAATGACGCTGATCTGGACGGTTCTCAGCTCGCTCCGATTACGGCGTCAGAAACGCTGCTTGGTACACATCGGCAGCGCATACGGATCGACGACAATGAGTCTACCACGCTGAGCGTGACCCTTCCTGCATCCGTAACCGAAGGTGATGGAACGCTGACAGGACAAGGCACCGTCTCCCTCGGCTCCACCCCTGACAGCGATATCCTGGTAACTTTCTCATCCGATGACACGAGTGAGATCACGGCCAACCCGACAACGATTCCTGCCGGACAGACAAGTGCTGCGTTCGACCTGGTCGTTGTAGATGACGGTGAGATCGATGGAAGCCAGACGGCAACCATCACGGCGCATGTGCCGAACTGGACGGACGGAGCGGATACACTTTCAGTCCTCGACAACGAAAACATGAGCCTTACCGTTGTCATCCCTTCCATCTCGGGTGAAGGAGACGGGGTCCTCTCGGGATCGGGAACCGTCACCATCTCCGGCACATTGCCGAGTAACCTGGTTGTATCCCTTGTCTCCGATGACACGAGCGAGATTACCGTCCCAACAACAACGACCATCAATACGGGCAACACGTCGGCGCCCTTCGACCTCACAGTGATCAATGATCCGGATAGTGATGGGCAGCAGGTGGTCTCTGTATCCGTTTCGGCCAGCGGGTTCACCGGAGGAAACGATTCCATCACGGTTGCCGACAACGAGATCGATCGTTTTGAGTTTGGATCCATTAGTTCTCCCCAGACAGCAAGTGAGGCCTTTTCTCTCTTGATCCAGGCGCGGGATATTAATGGTGACCTTGCATGGTATCAGGGAACACTGCCAATCACGGCCTCGGGAGACAGCGGTGTGGCGCCGGTCCAACCCTCGAGCGTCGCCTTCAGCGACGGTGCGTGGAGCGGCGCCATCCAAGTGGATACGGTTGACACCGGCATCACGCTTTTCGTCACTGCCGGCGGCGGACACGATGGCACGAGTGCTGTATTCAGCACCACACCCGGGGCACTTGCCAGCTTCACGTGGGACCCCATCCCATCACCCAGGTATGAGAACATTCCCTTCTCCGTATCGGTCTCAGCACAAGATGCAAACGGCTACCTGGTTACCGACTTCACCGGCACCGCTGACCTCACTGCGTCAGTCGGCAACGGCGCAACAACTGTTGGATCGGGTTCATCAGCATGGAATTACCCATTGTCTTCGTATTACCATGATGCCCGTACCCAGGTCATCTATCTGGGCAGTGAATTGGGCGCCGCATGCAGAATCACTAAACTTGCGCTGGATGTCACCGTGGTACCCGGGCAGACCCTCAACAGCTGGACGATTCGGATGAAGCATACGACGCTGGCCGACTACGCTGGCTCTGCACTCTGGGAGAACACGGGGTGGACAACGGTGTACCAGGCCGACGAGACCATCAGCTCGACCGGATGGGTTGAGTTCGAGTTCTCAACCCCCTTCGACTACAACGGCACCGATAACCTCATGATCGACTTCTGCTTCAACAACACCAGCTGGACAAGAGATGGCGAGTGCCGCTTCACGAGTGCCGCAGCAACCCGTTCGTTGAGCGCCCGGGTCGACAGCACGGCTGGCGATCCTCTGACGTGGTCAGGAACGACCCCAGCTCCTGCATCGGGAACACAGGTCCCGAATATCAGGCTGACCACGGGTACGCCAATTGCTTGTTCACCGAGCACAAGCGGGAACTTCACCAGTGGACTCTGGTCTGGAGACGTAACGGTAGAAGCGCCGGGCACAAATGTTGCCTTGGCTGCATCATGGGGCGGTGCGTCGGGCACGTCCGCAACCTTCAATGTTGACCCCACAACCGCGAATCATACGGTGCCACATGGATGGCTTTCGGCGGCAAATCCATCGTGGGCCACGAACTACGAAGCCGTTGTCCTTCTTGATCAGGATGGCGATGGTGCATTGACATGGCAGGAGTTCCTGGCGGGCACGGATCCCATGGACGCGGCGTCCGTATTCCGAGTCTTCACGATCTCCGGGATGGGTAGCTCAAACGGCGTCACGTGGTACGGAACGACCGACAGCGGCGTATTGAGCGACTTCATCATCTATCGGTGCACAAACATCTTATCCCCGGATTGGGTACCAGTGGGTACCAATTCACGCAGTGCGACGGGCACGAATTCATGGTGGGATGCGAATCCGCCTCCCCTTCCCGTCTACTATCGTCTGGGCATCCAGTAGCGAGCTATGCAGTACGCGGCCCCTCAGCACGGGCGCGCCATCATGCCGCCGAAGGTCTTGACGTTCCTCTGCACCCCATTAGCCAATAGGACTTTGCTTTTCGAGGCCCCCGTGCAGCATACCTGCCGCACCATGTGGCGCAGGATCTTCTCGATCACGCTTTGGTCGTCGATCAAGGCAATCAACTTCATTTCAGCGCCGCAATGGCTACAGATGAGGGGATCGACTTCCCAGAGAAGAGGGGCAGTCCTTTTTTTATTATTTCTGGGTTGACGTGCGAGAGTCTATCACGTGATGAATCGCGGGGACCGGGGAGGTAAAGTCTTCAATGACCGTCTGGACTTTGAGTTATTCCTCAGGTGCACTGCGGATGCGTGCGAGAGGACTGGCTGGCGCATACGTATAGCATGGCAGGGCACAGATGGATCGGCCAACGCCTCAGGATGGGTGGGCCTTCTCACATAAGCGTGAATGTTGGCAGAGTAGCCAACGCCAAAGGA
>SPBP01000199.1 GCA_004525935.1 Lentisphaerales bacterium
AAAAACGCTCATGCTTCCATTCCCTTTCGTATCAATGCATGCTTCGCTTGATACGCGATGTGATACGGCACATTCCGGCCAATTACCAGCCTTTTCTGGCCTCAACAGACTCTGCACAGTATTAGTGCACGCTCGGTCGCCCACTATCCGTTGCCAATGCACAAAAGGAAAACCTTGTCTCAATCTCCGTATTATGGCATTACATTGACAGCTGTTGCGGTGACCGGCTAGTCTCAAACAAGGCAGTCAGGTCACATCGGATGTAACAAAAGGGCGGCATCGCCCCAGGATAGAGGGTTCTGACATGAAACGATTTGCCGCATTGTTCGCCTTCGCTGTCGCAGCCACGGTTATAGCAGGCTGTGCCTCGCGTCAAGCCACCAAGGATCTCCCTCCCCCGGAACGTCTCATAAGGGCTGTCCGCCAGGGACTGGATCTTGCGTTCCAGGATGAAGCGTGGGCCGAGGAACTGCTCTACGTAGAGCGCAACGCATTCATACCGGACGACCTCGTGAAGGTCGGAACAGCCAAAGTGGAAGTCATTGACAGAAAAGTGCTGCTCTGGCGATACCAGGACGAATTCATGGCCCCTGCAATTGTCGAAGTGACATCAAGTGAAGCAAGTGACGGACTAATCAGCGTAAGCATCCGCTATTCTCCACTGATCATGAAGAAGCATAAGGCGATCGAGAAGAAGTTGAGCTGCCAGTATACATTCAAGCCCGTCGGCGGCAAACTCGTCCTGGTTGCTTCGATTGAAGCTACAGAGTAGATGCGGCACCTCGCTCATCTATCCGAATAGACTCGTGGACTCAGAAGAGACGTTCACCTGTCAAACATTGGTGTGGATTCCATCGTAATGATCGCGTAGAGTTACTGTCGATATGACACTCGATACACCCCGCCATCTCCTGCTTGTTTCCGGAAAGGGAACATACCCCCTACTCCTGGCGCAATCCGCTCGAAAACGCGGCGTCGAACGTATCACTGCTCTCGCCTTTCGCGGGGAGACCAGGCGGGAGATTACCCGGCATGTCGACGACGTTATCTGGTTGCGGCTCGGCCAACTCGCCGACCTGCTTGAAGCCGCCGGACGCACTGGAGCAAAGCACGCGGTCATGGCCGGCCAGTTGACGCCAACCGCCCTTTTCACCGCAAGACTTGATTCCGCTGCCCTTGCAATGTTGAAGGGCCTGGAACGGCGCAATGCCCATACCATCTTCGCAGCCGTTGCCGATTCACTTTCCAAGTGCGGCGTCGACCTTCTTCCCGCCAATGTGTTCATGGAGTCAAATGTTCCCGAGCCCGGTGTCCTCGGCAGCAGGCATCCTTCCAAAACCGAGACTAACGACATTTCCCTGGGCCTGAACGTAGCCAAGGTTACCAGCGATCTCGATATAGGCCAGACGGTCGTGGTCAGACAAGGTACCATTCTGGCCGTTGAAGCGTTTGAGGGCACTAACCAGACAATAAAGCGGGCAGGCGCGCTTGCAGGACCGGGTATCGTTGTGGTTAAGGTCGCAAAGCCGTCTCACGACATGCGGTTCGATATTCCGGTGATCGGCATGCATACGGTGCGCGTTCTACGCTCCGTCCGAGCTTCGGTTCTCGCGATAGAAGCAAGACGCACACTGCTCCTCGACAAGGATGACGTGATACGGGCCGCCGACTCGATGGGATTAAGCCTGGTCGCGATGACAACACTCGACGCAAAGACCTGAGCACACCGGCAGCAAGCTGGTGCGAGATCGCTCGTACCATTCAGAAAGAGGAGATGACCAGATGTCCGACCGATTGAAAGTCGGCGTAGCAGGAGTCGGCAGCCTGGGTCAGTGGCATGCCGCCATCTATTCCTCTCTTGACGATGTTGAGCTCGTCGGGCTGTTTGATGTTGACGCCGCTCGCGCAGCACAGATGGCGAAGAAATACAAAACTCGTGCGTTCCCTTCCCTCGAGGAACTTGCGCGCCATGTTGAGGCTGCAAGCATATCCGTACCTACCGATCGCCACCTCGAGGTTGCCTCGGTCCTCATGCAACATGGAGTCCACTTGCTGGTTGAGAAGCCGATCGCCTGTTCAACTGACGACGCAGGCAGCATGGTTCGACAGGCTGAGGAGAAGGACCTGATACTCCAGGTCGGACACGTGGAACGATTCAACCCGGTAATGCATTATCTCGAGAAGATTCTCGTGTCGCCGGGTTTCATCGAGGCCATACGCCTGGCACCCTATCCCCCTTCACGTGCCAACGCGGGGCCAAGGGGAACCGAGATCAGCGTTGTTCTGGACCTCATGATTCATGACCTGGAAATAATTCTTCACCTCGTAAACTCAGACGTAAAGGAATTTCACGCGATAGGAATTCCGGTCCTGAGCGAAACTGAGGATATCGCAAACGTCCGACTCTGCTTCGCCAACGGATGTGTCGCCAACATATCCTCCAGCAGAATCAGCAGAGATAAGATTCGGAAGATACGCGTCTTCCAGAAGAACACTTACGTGTCGCTTGACTATCAGAATCAGACCGGAATGCTGACCAGTAAGTCAGGACAGAAGATCAAATCGGAGCGCGTACCGATCGAAAAGGGCGAACCGCTCAGAAACGAGCTCGCTACATTTGTGGCTTGTGTGCGCGGACACAATCAGCCGCTTGTGTCCGGCAGGCATGCGTCCGCGGCGCTGCGCCTTGCCGTGGCCATTTGCGAACACATCAGGAAAGGCGGATCGTGAGCCTCTCTCCCTGGACTGCTGTCGAATGAAGAATGACCCTTCTTTGCTTGTTATCGCAGGTGAAGTGTCCGGTGACATGCATGCCGCCTCCCTCTTGCATGCGATTAAGAGTATTACGCCGGGAGTTAAATGTTTTGGCGTGGGCGGCGACAGGCTTCGTGAGGAAGGTGCGGAGATTCTATATCACGCCAGTGACATGGCAGCGCTTGGCTTTGCGGAGGTAATCCCAAAGCTCTCCTTCTTCCGCCGCGTCTTTCGGAATCTTGCCAGGGAAGCGGCGGAACGTCGCCCAGATGCGGTCCTGCTCGTGGACTATCCGGGGTTCAACCTCAGGTTCGCTGAACATGCTCACAAGCTTGGTCTCAAGGTGATCTATTACATCTGTCCACAGGTCTGGGCGTGGCACAGATCGCGCATACCCAAAATGGCCGAAGTAATTGATCGGCTGATTGCGATATTTCCTTTCGAGCCCGATGTGTTCGCCCAAACAGGGCTGCGCGTCGATTACGTGGGCCACCCGCTTGTTGACGAGGCAGCAAGAATCGATCCTGTCGGCGCACGCGATATTCCCTGGCAATCTGACGCGCGAATCGCCCTGCTACCGGGCAGTCGACGGCAGGAGATACTTCGTATACTCCCTTCTTTTTGTCGTGCGGCTCAAATCATCGCGAAAACCAGGCCGGAGGCAGACTTCATAGTGGCGGCCCCATCCGACGGTGTCGCTGAGGTCGTAAAGAGTTGTCTTGCGCGCTTCAAGGCGCCGCGATTCGCGGTCGTGGTCGGCCGTACCCGCCATGTGCTTCGATCGGCCTCCGCTGCACTAGTCGCATCGGGCACGGCCACTCTAGAGGCCGCCTTGATGAAATGCCCGATGGTTGTCTCCTACAAGGTTGCGCCGCTCAACTACTTCTTTCTCAGTAGGCTCGTGAGCACGCCGCACATAGGAATGGTCAATATCGTTGCCGGTGCCAGGATCTGTCCCGAACTGGTCCAGAACGAGGCCACCCCTCAGGCGCTTGCACGACACCTGATGCCGCTGATTGACGATTCCGCTGCACGTCGGCAAATGATCCTTGCCTTCGAGGGATTTGCGGCAAGGCTTGGACCCTCTGGCTCGCACGAACGTGCAGCGAGGATCGTGCTGGATGAAATTGGATGACCGGTCTTGAGCCGGCTTTATTCTTGATGGGAAAGGAAGAACAAGATGATTGCCGACACCAGGAGCCGCTCCAGACCCCATACCTGAACGCTCAGGCATGCGACTCCCCGCAACGCACATGCAGTCCATTGAGGAAGGAACGCGATGCTTCGACTCTGCATACTCGCAAGCGGCAGTGCCGGGAACTGCATGTATATTGCCTCCCGGAACAGTGCCTTGCTCATAGACGCCGGTCTCAGCGCGCGCGAAACATTGCGGCGAATGGACCTTGTCGGAATTGACTCCTCAAGCGTCAATGCAATATGCCTGACCCATGAACACAGCGATCACATATCCGGGCTCCCCGCATTGTGTCGCAAGCTCGATGTGAGCGTTTATGCGAACTCCGGAACGGTGGACGCTGTCGAGAGAGCACTCGGACCAGATCGTGTCAGGTGGCAGGTGTTCACAACCGGCTCCCAGTTCAGTATTGGTGATATGACGGTAGAGCCCTTTTCCGTGCCGCACGATTCATACGACCCCGTGGGATTTGCCATTCAGTCAGAGAACACAAGAATAGGCGTTGCCACTGATCTCGGGATGCCGACCTCGCTGATACGCCACCACCTCAAGGGCTGCAATGCGCTCGTACTAGAAGCGAACCACAGCGAAAGAATGCTGAAGAATGCAAAACGCCCATGGAGCTTGAAGCAGAGAATCATGGGAAGGCAGGGCCACTTGTCCAACACGAGCACTGCCCAATTGGTTGCCGACCTGGCGCAAGACACCTTGAGTCACGTCTACCTTGCTCATTTGAGTTCCGACTGCAACACGCCCGATAAAGCCGTGCAAACAGTAGTCGCCGAACTCAACGCGCGCAGCTTCAACAATATCATGGTAATTCCCGCACTGCAGGGCGAGCCGTCCCAAATCTGGGAATCCGACGCGCGTCCTGCCCGTGATCCATCAGGCTAGCGGTGATTATTCACGAACAATCGGCCGCGAGCGCGGGGAGCACCGCCGGTACCGTACGAAATGCGTATCCGCCACATCACAGTATCTCCAATACTGCTCAGGCGCCGGATACGCATTTCGCCCAATCCCGGCAGCGCTCGCCACGCTCTCGCGACGAAGGTTCATGAATAACCCCCGCTAGCAGCCCGTCGGACTTAGCTCGCCCTGACGGGCGATCACAGGCCTGGGTCTGCCGGCTAATTTAAAGATCTTGAGAGCACGGCTGAATGCTGTAATA
>SPBP01000174.1 GCA_004525935.1 Lentisphaerales bacterium
CACTTCCGCGCCCGATTTCCGGTCCAGCGCTGTTATGAATGATTCACCCTCATAGTCCTGGTTCACAACCAGCATGTCTCCACAGAGCACCGGGGACACTCCTTCGCCGAAGTTCGCCTTCGTTTTGAAGGCGCCGAGATCCTTGCTCCATTTGAGGCCGCCATCGAGGGTCATGGCATATAACCCGTACGAACCAAAATAGACGTACAGCAGTTCCCCGTCCGTAACCGGCGAACCGGACGCCCAACTTGCGTCCGCATGCGTCCCGGCCAGCGGCGCCTTTTCATTCACCGTCTTCTCCCAGAGCACAGTGCCGTCACTGCACTTGAGCGCCATGACCACGAATTTCAGCACTTTGTTCGGAACGTGTCCTCCCTTCCGTGCAAACTCAGGCGTGTCGGCCATGAGGCTCTTGACCTTCTCGGGGTCAACCGGCACAGATGTCTCAACGGCAGTCGTGAGGAAGATGCTGTCTTTCCAGATAATCGGTGTCGAACATCCGCGGCCCGGAATGGCGACTTTCCAGCGAACATTACTGTCCTCGGCCCATGTCAGCGGCGGCTTGGAATCCGGTCCTGCCTCGCCTGTGGCCGCCGGCCCGCGCCACTGCGACCACGTCTGCCCGATTGCCGATCCAGCCACGCTGATACTAATACACGCGGCTGTCAGCCACGCTCCGGCAAGCTCTTTCTTGTTCATAAGTATCATTCCTTCCTTATTGGTTCCGTCTTCCCGGGCGGAACCATAACTGCAGAGAATCACCTTCAGTGATAAGAAATCGCTTTTCGGGTAGCGCGGGCCCCAGCCCGCAGAGACCTGCCTGAATGAGCACTTCCATGAGGAAGAAGGTATCAAAGCCGGGGCGGATAGGGCAAGAATAGCCAACTGTCATACCTGTTACCCGGCATTTGTGTTGTGAGAACCAGCGGGAAATCAGGGTCTGTCCCCAGTCGGGGCTATGCCGGTCAGGAGCCGCGCCGCTCCGGTGTCAACGTTCAGCCTGAGGCGCGCGGGGCGCGCCGATCGGTTGAGACGCCGTGTTAGCAGGTGCTAGTCATGCGTCCAACCCCAGATCGTCCCGCCCCCTCGAGTCCGACGAAGCCGTGCGACGAAGCGTAAACGACGAAGCGTGCGACCAAGCGCGGCGACGAAGTGTCCGGCTGGTCCGTAGGCCACTCTTTGTCGCTCCACTTCGTCGTTTACGCTTCGTCCACGCACCTCGTCGGCTCTGTCTTCCGGTGCCAACGCCTGGCGCAAGGGACGCTCATGGCTTGCGCCTGCGCTCACTCGTCAACCCTGCGCGTCGCCGTAAGCGTCGACCGATCTTTCCGCACTTCCGGTGGACGCGTACGGATCACGATTTACTACGATTGACATCGTGCTTACATACGTAAGTAAAGGGTGGAGTACAAAACGGTTGGCAAGGCGGTGCAGAGATTCGAGACGAGTCTTGCGCACGATGCAAAAAGACGCCGCCTAGCCGCCCAATGCCCCAGCACTCTGTCGCTTGTGACCCTTATGGCCTTTGAAACAGCCTGATCACACCGCAAGCTCGAAAGTGACAATCTTATGACTGCCTGCATTGGCTGTGAACACACCAGCATCTCCAATCGTCAACTCTTCCTGCCGCGTTTCGTTCAAATCGGTCAAATAGACATGTTTGATTGCTTTTTCAATCCTTACATTGCTTTCTATCCTGTTTTCAGTCGGATTGAACAGACGTAGAATATACCCATCCCGGTCCTCGCACTTTTTCAACGCGGACACAACGAGACGTTCATCTGAAATTTCCAGGAAGGATTTCTCCAATGGCAGATTCTCGCCCGAGTGCTTCGATGTCTCGATCAATTTCAAAGGAATATTCATCCGGACCGCTTCCTTGTAAATTCCCGCTTCAACCCAATCACCGGAATGAGGCAGAATGGAATAGGTATATTCCTGGGGGCCAAATGATTGCCCACCCTTCTGCTTAGGAAATTTCGACCAGCATCTCCCTTCCGTACAGACAGCGTTTCTCGTGCTCCGGAAAAGCGTCAATGCCACGGTTCCCGCCTCATTGTCCATGGCTTCAAACTCAGAGAGACAATTATTCAACAGGGCGAATCCATTCTTCCTGTCGTTCACATCCACAAAAAACTGTTGAGGTAATGTCTGCATTTCAGGATAGAAATCCCCGTTGGGAGCTTCCCGAATCGGCTTCACAGGACGCTTATCTACTGTGAAATGTCCAGCTGCATGGGAAAACTCCGACCTGATTCCCGTATCGAATAGGACCCTCATCCTATGGTCTTCAACTCTATTCTCAATAACCAACCGGACATCGACCCGCCGGGAATCCTTGTTCAAAGTGTAATGAATGAGAATGGGGACTGCCCGCATCTCATCAGATCTACGACTCTCGCCCTTATATCCCCTCTCCGGAACAATCGAATAGGCCGGCAGGTTCATCTCAAGCTTTACTCCAATCGTGGCAGAAAGTGGACCGTTATCCTCCACCCAGATCTCCGCCTGACATCCATGGCTGAAATAAGTCTTGTTATTGTAGGGAGAATAGAATGTCCAGTACTCTCCATTGTCTCCAGTGTCCTCAAAATAGTTGAGGTTCTCAAAAACCTTTTTTGTCATCTTGTCGAAAATATTGATTGAGCCATTATTATTAATGGTCACCTTCAGATTTTCATTCTCCATGCACGTGGCAGATTTAGAAATATCATTCCCGGAATTGCTTCTCATGGCAGTCGGGTCCTTCCAGATCTGATCCATCCGTGTCCCCGGAACAACACGGCAGACGGAATATCCGAAGGAAGGCAGATTCTCCACTTTCAGGTAAATACAATGCCGAACCATTGTAAAGGGCCAGGGTCGAGCATTGAAATCATGCACCGGAACCATCTCCTCCAGCCGCGAAACATGCTGGATCTCCAGGTTCTTACCATCTTTGTCAACAATATCAAATTCCCAGATGTTCTGTTCAACAGGAATATCCACCCAGACCTTCACCACTTCACTCCGCACATATTGGGTCGGATTCATCAGCACCAAGAGAACATCATCAGGGTTGAAACTGCTCATATCGATCTTGCCAATCAGATCACCGCAAGCATGGTTTGAAACGATATCTGCCAGCTCCTCAGCCTGCGCCAGACGGTAGATCACATCATTTGCGGTTTTATCCTGAGTGACGCCGTTGATGGAGTCATGCGCATGAGCTTTCAACATATATTCCATGGCACGATTGAGATATTTGGACTGGTACTCTCCACCTACCAGGCAGTCCATCACGGAAAAGGGCTCCGCATTACCAAAAATCCGGTTTTGAACGTTTTTGTTCATCCGTTTGATATACGATCGGGTTTGGAGGGCATTTGCAGCCACATCGCCAGATGGGCCATCCCGCAATTCACCCTTAATGGTCCTGAGGGTTGCAATATCTACTCTCTTTTTCAGCACATCGGCATATTCGGACAATGTCGACATCTTGAATTTCTTATCTTCGTTCAAACTGTTGGCAATCCTGACAATTTCAGTGATGGATGCAAGCGGACTCGAAAAAGCACAACCAGCCAGAAGAAGCCTGTCCGATTTTACAGTCGTAGGTTCCGTATTGTTCCAAGCCGCATCCATCGCCTCTTTGACCAGATTGTTTCTGATCTTTCCCGTATTGCGAAGCTTGAAATAATCCTTCCAAGAATTTGCATCATCTGCCTCGTGATATATCAAACCGGACTCTTTCCAGTTAAATTTGTAATCGGGTGAATTGTTAACTGCCCCGTGCATGATCGGAACATAGGCATTGATAAAAAGACTATGGCGTCCTCCATATCCCAACTTCGTCGTCAGGAGAGCGGTTCCATCAGGCGACTCCCAGATGAATTCACTTTCTGGACATCTTCTATTTGATAGATGTTTCGCAGTCGTGATAAAATCGATACCGAATCCCTTGAAGATCTGTGGAAACTGGGCAGTCTGCCCCCACCCGAAGGAGGTGTATCCGATGTTCAAATGTCCACCAAGCGAATCAGAGAGACGTACTCCCTTCAGAAGGTTACGCACAAGACTCTCCCCATCTACAGGATAAAGATCTGGAAGCGTATACCATGGGCCGGCAGTGATGCGACCCGCAGAAATGTATTCTTTTACTTTTTTGGTATTTTCCGGTTTGAACTCCAGATAATCTTCTAAGATGACAACCTGTCCATCAAGCAGGAAAGTCTTATATTCCGGATCCCGCTCCAATATTTCCAGTAGCTCATCAAGAAACTCGACGAGCATCATCCTCGTCTGCCAAAGCGGATATCTCCATTCCCGATCCCAATGCGTATGCGGAATAACATGACCTACAGGAATATTTTCTGGCATACAAATTTCTCCTATTAAACAAAACTCCTATTAGACAAAACTCATATACTGGGGTATCCACTTGACTGGCGTACCCCCTATATGTTGTGTTTCCCGGTTTTTCTCCCGCGGACGTGCAAAGTCATCTGACCATAGGTCGTCGGCTGAATCTGGACGGCATTTTGGAGCAAGCGATAAAACAGCTTGCCCCGGTGTCTGGATGTCCGCCTGTTGAATCGAAATGTGTACTCATCAAGATAGTAAGCCAAATGCTCCTGACTGACACCTCCCTGATGTGTTCCCAGCAACCACCGCTTCAGAAGCGACGCCGCAAGATGAGCCAGTTGCACTTCCATGTTCCCGACAACGACATGTTCGTAGCCAGCAGCGGCCAGCCCCCCGTATCCAGTCCAGTCATCCGTGTGCACGATACTTCCGGGTACTACTCGCTCCTGAACAAACGGGGTCAGGCTCTTGCCCGAAGCGTCCGTGAGAATGCCAAGCCGAACACGCCCGATGCCCTTATCTCCTTTGTCCTCAACGGCAATGCCGACCAAAACCTTCCCAAGTGCTCCTCGCCCTCGTTTCCCAGGTTTCTTACCCCCTATGATTGTTTCGTCAACTTCCACAGTACCCGAGAGTTCATCCCGTCCCGGCAGGACCATCGCACGACGCAACTTGTGAAGCCATGCCCAGGCTGTCTGATAGCTGCCCAACTCCAAGATTCGCTGTACCGACTTGGCGCTCGTTCCGTTATTCTGGCTGCACACCCACCAGATCGCACGAAACCACAGAACAAGCGGCTTGCGCGTCCCCTCGAATATCGTTCCCGAAGTCACCGAGCACTTGTAGTCGCATGAGACACAACGAAACAGGCCGCCTTTCATCGACCAAGCCTCGTGACCATCGCACCGTGGGCACCGGAAGCCATTGGGCCAACGTAGGGCGCACAGATACTCGCGGCAGGTTTGCTCGCTGCCAAACCGGGTTTCCAGCTCGGAGAGATTTCGGGGATAATCTTCCATCAGCCGGAACACTATATGTTGTGGTAACGCCAGTCAAGTGGATATCCCAATCTCATATATTCAACATCTAGAGGTCTTAGCAAACCGCCACCCCCGAATTTCGAGCCTTGCAGGTTTCTTGTGTGTTGACTATGTGACCTCATAACGTAACGGAATCCGGAAGCGATCCAACGTCCTCGGATTCATCCCATTCAGATCCTCACAGAGG
>SPBP01000422.1 GCA_004525935.1 Lentisphaerales bacterium
CTTTCACGCTTTACAAGCTTCGCACGATGGCGGACAACGCCGAGCGAGAATCCGGCCCCGTCTGGGCCGCCGAAGGTGATCCTCGCCGTACTCCCGTAGGCTCGTTCCTGCGGAGACACAACCTCGACGAGTTGCCGCAGCTCTGGAACGTCTTGAAGGGCGACATGAGCCTGGTAGGGCCCAGGCCCGAGCGTCCGCATTTTGTTGAGCAGTTCAAGGAAACGATCGGCCGTTATATGTCGCGGCATCTATTCAAGCCGGGCTTGACCGGATGGGCTCAGGTCAACGGTCTACGCGGCAACACGAGTATTGAGGCACGCATCAACTATGATCTTTACTACCTGGAAAACTGGTCACTTGCCCTCGACTTCAAAATCCTTCTGAAGACACTCTCTGCAAAAGAGAATGCTTACTGAGTCGTACGGCTGTGGCCAACACGTGGGAACGCATCGCATGGACACGAACATTGCCGCATTCTTTCACAGTCCGATAGCGTGGTCGACAATCCTGGCCTGGCTCACGGCGAGCACCGGGAAGCTGATCTGTCACCTGGTGGTCACTCGCCGTTTCAGGTTGCGCTTTCTCTTGAGCACCGGAGGTATGCCCAGCGCTCACTCCGCCGCCGTAAGCGGCCTGGCAACTTCCGTGGGACTTCTCCATGGTTGGAGTTCGCCAGTCTTCATGGTTGCCTGTGTGCTGGCATTCCTGACCATGTTCGACGCCTCAACCGTGCGAAGGGCGGCGGGAAACCAGGCGCGTATCCTGAACGAGATATTGGATGAGCTCTTCCAGGAGCAACGTCTGAAGCCCGGCAAGCTGAAAGAGCTACTCGGCCATACGCGGCTTGAGGTCGCTGCTGGAATGGTGATAGGGATCCTGATCGCCCTGATAATCTGTTCCTGCGCGGCTTCGTAAAGCCCTCGGAAGACAACCTATGCGCGCTCGGCCTCGGCGGCAAGCAATGTGACCTTGTTGTCACTTACACTCAGCGAGGCCCCAGCTACTCGCCACGTCTCCCGCAAAGCATCCTCGGAGTCCACGTAGACGAGCCCATCCTTCAGCAGACAGACCAGTGCCTGGTGCCGCGGAAGGACCGTCAACCTGCCGCCGTCTGCCGGGACATCAACAGCGGCACACTCCCCTCTGAGCACGACCGCCAAAGGAGTGAGCATTTCGATCATCATGGCAACGCTCTGCCTTTCACTATCGGGACAACGCCATCGACCGTCATCTTCCGCTCCTGCTCCTGAGATTGTCCCGCTTCGGCGTCAGTCAAGTTGCGAGCTTTCTCAACCACATCGGATATCGGACCTACCATATGGAACGCCTGCTCAGGCAGATCATCGTACCGGCCCTCGATGATTTCGGAGAAGCCCCTCACCGTTTCTTCGACCGGCACATACGCCCCGCGCAGCCCGGTGAACTGTTCGGCCACGAAGTTCGGCTGTGAAAGAAACTGCTGAATTCGCCTTGCCCGGGTTACAACCTGTCGATCAGATTCGGGCAATTCCTCAACACCTAGAATGCTGATGATATCCTGCAGCTCCCGATATCTCTGAAGAATGCTCTGCACCTGCTTTGCCGTGTCGCAGTGTTTCGCACCGACGACCGCCGGCTCGAGAATTCTTGAGGTGGAAGCCAATGGCGAGACCGCGGGGTAGATACCTATTTCCACAATTCGACGATCAAGGACAATTGTCGCATCCAGATGCGCAAACGTCGTCGCAGGTGCCGGGTCGGTTATGTCGTCGGCCGGCACATAGACGGCCTGTATGGAAGTTATTGAACCGCGTGCAGTTGAAGTGATTCTTTCCTGCAACGCGCCCATCTCCGTTGCAAGCGTGGGCTGGTAGCCCACGGCCGACGGCATTCTGCCGAGCAGCGCCGAGACCTCCGAACCGGCCTGGATAAAACGGAAGATATTGTCGATGAACAGGAGAACGTTCTGTCTCATGTCGTCACGGAAATACTCGGCATGCGTCAACGCGGAGAGGCCCACTCTGAGCCGGGCGCCCGGCGGTTCATTCATCTGTCCGAAGACAAGGATAGTGTTACTGAGCACACCCGATGCCTTCATTTCGAGCCAGAGATCGTTTCCTTCCCTGGTCCGTTCGCCGATCCCGGCGAATACCGCGCGCCCGCCATGCTCGGTCGTTATATTGCGGATCAACTCCATTATCAGAACCGTCTTTCCAACACCGGCACCACCGAACATGCCCACCTTGCCACCCCGCGCTATGGGAGCAAGGAGATCGATTGCCTTGATACCGGTTTCATAGAATTCGTAAGATCGCGTCTGCTGATCGAATGCGGGCGGATGTCTATGAATCGGGTTGAACCTCATGCTGCCTATCGGTCCTCCGTTATCGACCGGTTCACCCAGTACGTTCACAACGCGGCCAAGGACTTCCTCGCCTACCGGAATTGTGATCGGTCCACCGGTATCTTCCACTTCGATGCCGCGCGACAGGCCACGGGTCGA
>SPBP01000355.1 GCA_004525935.1 Lentisphaerales bacterium
TCCGCCATGCTGCTAGATAAATCCCGATTTCATCGGGATTTGTTATGGGATAATGATGGCTCTATTCTTTCCTGAATAAACAGCGTTTTGCGAAGCAAAACATACTAGCAGGGCTAGGACTTTGCTCCGACGAAGGAGGGGCTAAGTCCGACGCACTGCTAGGCGGTGCAACCAGTTACGCCTTGCGACGCGGGGAGGTCCGACGTGCGGCGACTTGTTCAACGTCGTCCAGGAATTCGGAACCGATGACGACGCAGCAGGTGCTCTGATCGTCGGCAGCCGTGGCATAGATGTAGCTGATATTGACCTTCGCCTTCGCCAGGTCGGCGGCAAGCCCTGAGAGCGAGCCGGGCTCATGGCGAAGGACAAGAACGGACACCTTCTGGCTTGTGAAGGATATGCCTGCCTTCTTGAGGGCCTTCTGCGTTCTCGCCGAGTTGCTGACTATGATCTGCACAAGCGCGGTGTCTGTGCTCTCCGCGACCGAGATGCCCTCTATGTTGATCTTCTCCCTGGCCAGGAGCTTCGAGACCTCGGCAAGTGAGCCAGGCTTGTTTTCGAGGTAGAGCGTGTATTGACGCTTGATCATCGCATCCTTCCTTTCGTGCGGTTCAGTTGATTTCAGTGTCACGCTGCCCGGCTGCCTGGATGGCTTTCGAGAAGCACCAGATGAGTCCGCCTCCAACGACAACAAGGACTATTGCCAGCATTGCATAGGCCGTTGCACCGAGTTCCCTCGCAACAAAGTGAGTAGTCGCTTCCTCAAGCACGGGAAGGACTTCTTCGGTGCGTCCTCGCAGCAGTTGAACCCCGCCGATAACAACGCCCACAAGCACGCTGAGCGCGGGCACCGCAAACAGCAGCCAGGCGGCGGTGCCGGTATCAGGGGTGCCGATCGTTTCGGTAGAAGTGTCCGGGTCCTGTTGTCTGGACGAGACGATCAAGTAGAACGCGACAGGGATGAGGATGAAGACTGCGGATCCGATAAGTTGTGGCCATTTGCGGGCGGCCACGAATTCGGCCACACTCCAGGCAATCAGCACAATCAGGAAAGCAGGGGCAACATACTTAATGGTGATGTCCCACCATCGGCCAATCTTCCAGTCACTTCGTTGGTTGGCATGCTCGCGCATGCGGACGACAAAGCTGCCTTTGCACGCCCACCCCACGACGAGGCATTCTGCAAGGGCGACCACCAATATGCCGAGCGGGCCGTTGATGAGGTCGTCCACGAGTCCGAGCCAGTTAAGTCCGCCACCGAAACAGTAGACGACTCCAATGCCCGCGCCGACGGCGCAAATTGCCACAAGTGTGGCGTGCCGTGAGAGCTTTCGTTTTGTATCGCACACGGACGCAAGGCAGGCTTCAACAATGCTGAACGCTGAATCGATACCGAGTGTGATGAGGGCAACGAAGAACACCAGGCTGAAAACGGCCGGGATTGCCGGCAGCTTGGAAAGGGCGTATGGAAACGTGACGAACGCGAGGCTGGGTCCGCCGCTTACCACCTTGTCCACGGCCATGTTGTCGACCAGGGCCATCGCTCCGAGTGTGGAGAATACGGCAATGCCAGCGAAGAAGCTTGTGGCCAGGTCACTTAGTCCGATGATCAGAGCGTTGTTATTGAGATCGCTTCTCCGGTGCAGAAAACTGGCGTAGCTCAGCATTACGGCGAAGCCTAGACTCATCGAAAAGAAGACCTGTCCAAATGCCCACCGCCAGGTGTCCACCTCGGCCAATTTTTCCCAGCGCGGCTCGAGATAGAACTGCAGCCCGGTTGTCGCACCGTCGAGCGTCAGTCCCCGCAGCATCAGTATTACCAGCATAATCCATGGAATCGGCACGGTCAGGAGTACGACCTTGCTGACCCATTTCACGCCTCGGAACAGGCACAGGTAGATGAGCACCCATGAGGTCAGCATCCCGGCCAGAACTCGCCATTTCATCGGGCCGAGCGACGGGTAGGATTCAGACCCGATAAGCGTGGCGAAGTGTGCCCCTGCTGCTCCGGTGCCACCCGCCCACGGCAATGGATTGCCAGTGCATGCTGCACTCAGGCTTTCGACCAGGAAGACGACGCAGTAGCCCAGGATGACCGTGTAGTAGGTGATGATGACGAACGCGAGTGTAACCAGCCACCATCCGACATAACGGTAGCGCCCCGAGACCTCAGCGAAAGCGCCGGGCGCGCTCTGCTGCGACCAGTGGCCGAGCGAAAACTCCATTATGAGCAGCGGGATGCCCATAACGGCCATGGCCAGAAAGTAAGGTATCAGGAATGCCCCACCGCCGAAAGCGTACAACTTGTAAGGGAATCCCCAGAGATTGCCCAGCCCAACAGCCGAGCCGATTGCGGCAAGGACAAACGCGGTACGATTGCCCCAGCTTTCTCTCGATTTATTCCCGAGTCCCAGGTTCACGGGAAGACTCCTTGATTTGTGGTCCCAAAATGCTAGCAAACGAAGCAGTTCTTGTGAAGAGCAAAGGGGTTGGTGCAGCGCCCGAAGAATCGCGGCTGCGTGACGGGTGTCAGTGTGCAGGTTTCAGGAAGAGCTGACTGAACTCATTACAGAAGCACCCCGATTGAATCCGGGCAGGCGCGAAGAACTGAATGTATGGGAGTATGTGAGTGTGGGAGTAACTGATAGAGACCTGCAAGTGTGGGAGTGTGTGGGTATGGGAGTGTCGGATCATGAATCGTCCTCGTCCTCAGTGAGCAGAGCGAACGGTCCTCGAATGTGCAATCGAATACCGAGTGAGAGATGTGCAGGAGAAGATTCTCCCGCATGGATGCAGAGAACGCAGGGAACTGCCTGTTGGACGAGGTTGGCAGACCACAGGAATGAGTGAGTCAGAGTGACAACTTTAAATCAGGACTCGACCCATGGGCGTTCCGGGCCGTGGTGGGCTTGGGAGGCCGTGCTGTGGACAGCCTGACCCGCCCGGCGCGGGCATGGGATCAATCATTAAAGCGAAAGGTGACAGTAAAACCCGTTTCGGATCTATCGGGTAGACTCTTGCCGGACGGCGAGCCATACCTGGCAGCTTCTGCAGCATGCACAGCTGCCCTATCGAGCGCCGAGAAGCCGCTCGATTCGACGACTTCA
>SPBP01000365.1 GCA_004525935.1 Lentisphaerales bacterium
TATGACAAGGTGCCGCTGGAGGCGGTGGCAAACAGCGAGCGGAGTTTTCCTCGCCAGTGGTTATCGGCGAATGGGACGGATGTTACGGATGACTTTGTCAGTTATGCCCGTCCGTTGATTGGTGACGAGTGGGTGAATGTTCCCTTAGAGAATGGCGTGCAACGGTTTTCCCGATTCAATCCGGTGTTTGCCGATCAGGTGTGTGGACAATACGTACCTGAAGGTCATCGGTGAGCACGGGGGTTGTCCGTCTGTAGAATTACTGCTCTTCGAGCTTACGCACAAGCTGCCTGAGCGTGATTCTGTCCGCGGATGACAGGATAAGCGTCTTGTCGTTGCGAAGTTGATCGAGCAGTTGCAGACCACGATCAGCCTCGCCGTTCTTGTGGTAGAGCGCGGCCTGGTGGAGAATGATTTCGGGGATGTCCCCACCGAACTTTCTGGCACTCTCGAAACATTTCTCAGCATTATCAAATCGTCCGAGGTCAGTGAAGATCACGCCAAGCGTATCCCATGCGGGCGCTGACTGTCGATCAAGCTTCAGGGACTCGAGTGCGTAGCGCATGGCCTCCTGGAGCCGGCCCAGTTCGCGCAGTGTCCAGGCGAGGGAATTGAGCGCATCGGGCGTCTTAGCGACTGCAATGCTGCGAAGGAGCGTGTTTTCTGCAAGAACATACTGTCCACCCTCGGCCTGCAGTGTACCCAGGACATAATTGGCGGAGGCATTATCAGGATCGACGTTGAATATCTGTTTCAGCCGTGCGTTAACCGACTGCCTGTCATGATCCTGCATTTCGAGCGTCAGCAGTCGTTCAAGAGTCTGGAGGGTATGGGGTCGCAGTCGAAGCGACTGTTCGTAGTACTTTCGAGCAAGTCGGAGGTCGCCAAGTTTCTGGTGCAATTCTCCAAGGGCGAGGCAAACAGGGAAGTCGGGGTTTACGATCCGCTCCAGCTGCAGTTTGCATTCCTCAAGTGATTCCATATCGTCCAGCAGGATGAGAATATCGGCGAGCATCGCCCACGCAGTGGTTAATCCCGGGTCGTCGGCAACCAGGGCCTCGAGAATGTGTCGGGCCTCCGTCACGTTACCGCTCATGGTTTGCTGCACAGCCGTCTCAAGTGCAACGGCAGACTCTTGCGTACCCAGTTCGGCGGCACGACTAAGATATGATTCTGCTTCCGTCGCATTCCCTTGTCTTGCTGACAGTCGCGAAAGCCGCAGAAGGAGCCCCACGTTCTTCGGGTCCTGCTCGAGCATTTCGAGGTAGATCTCAGCACTGGCATCGTCTTGATCCTGCTCCATGTATATATCGGCCAGGAACGACTTAGCTCTTGATGGACGCGCCCCCTGGAGGGAGACGGCCTTTTCGAGACTGGCAATAGACATTGCCCGGTTACCGGAAAGAGCCCAGGCCCATCCGAGTTCACCGAACGCACTCGGATTAAAGACGTAGCCGTAGGTCTGCGATAGTGCGCCAAGTGTGAGTGCCTGTTCCCAGTTAGCTGCGACGTCCAAGATGTCCTTTCGAATCTGGGGAGCGTCATCTGCCTTGAATCCGGCGTTGATCAGGGCTGCCTGGTTCAGAAGTGCGCTGATGTTTTCAGGGTCTATTTCCCTGGCGCGGGAATAAGCCATGAATGCATCGGTGGGGCGCTCCAGATCCTGCATAAGCACACCGAGATCATTGACGGACCGGCCGAGTTGAAACAAGGCATAGGTGGCAAAGTTGCTGGCGACCCCTTGCTTTTGCCGCAGCAGGGACAAACTGGGGACCTGCTCAGCACAGAAACCGAGGTTCCGGTCGATAATACACTGAACATCCAGATCCGATGCTGTTTTGGCCCCGAGGAATACCGGACCATTCGGCACTGAAACCATACCTGCCATGAGCCACAAATCCGGGTTGCCCATGACGGCAACTTTTTCAGAAATGCCAGGATCGGTAGCGAACCATTCCTGAAGGAAGGGATGCAGACCCATATGGGCCATGGTCTTTAATCGCGGATCCTGGAAGAGCGACGCAATGTAGTTGGCATATATGGGGTCCTCGATATGGGTCGGATTAATCAGCGTCAGTGGCTGTCCACGGGCATGCGAGGCAAGTTCAAGGTGGTTATCAAAGATACCGTCAGTAATGAGCCACGTTCGACCAGCCATGCTGGAAAGGATGCCGTCGACATATCTTGCCAGGTGCCGCGAGCCGCGCAAGTCGGCCTCCTTGAAATTACGGAACGGCAGAACAAGCACGATAAGTCCGGAGACAATCGCCACAAGAAGACTTGTTAGCCGCCTGAATCTGCCGGGAGCACCGTCCGCATTCATGGCAGGCAGAGCAAGCGGGAGCATATACCAGTATGCCGCGACATACCCCGCCAGCCAGGCTACGAGGAGGTAGGCCGTTACCTGGGGGCGACTCGGTCCGTACAGGTGCCACGGAGCGGGACCAACATTGAGGGCGACTATCAACACTATAACGGTGAAAACAATATGAAGAAAATAGAAGCCCCATTGCGGCTCGCCGTTCAAGGCGCGGCGGGCGAGCAGGAAGGATGTCAGCCACGGGATCGCGGTGAGAAAGAGGATTATGAGCCAGCCTTCGCGCGGAAGGCCATGCGAGACTTGAAAGAATTGCGCATAGAACATCGACCGGAGAACGTGCAGATATCCCCGAAACTGAGCGTACTGGAAAGAAGGCTGCTGACAGAACTGTCGAGCCACAACGAGGTACAGAGATGTCCCGAGCAGGAAACACGCGAGCGTGGTTACAGCGAGCTTCCATTTCAGCAGGCCGTGTCGAAGTGCGAACAAGACGAACACCAGAAGGAAGAACGGGAACAGGGCGATCATGGTTGAAAACTCGACAATTCCGATTCCATAGATCAACGCGAAAGCTCCGGCAAGCCGCAGCGATTTGCGTTCTGTAAAGGCAAGGAGAAGTGAAGAGGCGAGGAGCAGGATGAAAATGTCGAACGAAGCCGGATGCGCCCTGTTGCTGACGAGCCAGAAGGGAGCCATGAA
>SPBP01000221.1 GCA_004525935.1 Lentisphaerales bacterium
GTCAAACAGTGAGGCAAGATTGGGTGCGAGCGGCAGGAGAAGCCGTATCAGAATGGGCAGGCGCCGTTCTGCACGCTGACCGTCGGCAAGGGTCACGTATGTGATCCGCTGTGCTCCCTGGAGCAGACACCAGCCAATGCCCGCGGATGCAACAGTCCACAGCACGCAAATCAGGAAGTTGTAGTATGCGTTCATCAGATATCTATCCTGATAATCTTTCTTATCAGCAAAGCCCCGATAAGTTCGAGAATTGCGACGAGCCCGATAATGACCAGTGCGATCGGCTCGGAGAAAAACTTCCTCATTACGTCCGGATAGACGAAGAACATAGCCACGCCGAGCAGAATGGGCATGAACCCGACAACCAACCCCTGAAGCCGGCCCTGTGCCGTCAGGGACCGGATGCGCCCCTCGATTCGCATGCGTTCACGGATGGTCTCGGCCAGTCTCTCGAATACCTCTGTAAGGTTACCTCCCGTGATGCGGGCGATTTCGATTGACCGAATCATCAGCGTCAGATCGTCGCTGCCGACTCGTGTTTCCAGATTTACGAGTGCATCTTCGAACCGGACCCCGAGCCGTATCTGCTGAAGCATCACCGAGAATTCCTGGGATATCGGATTGAGACTCTCCTTGACGATCGAGTCAAATGCCTGGGTGATGCTGAATCCGGCCTTGAGCGCGTTGCTCATGCTTACCAGCGAATCAACAAGTTGCTCATTGAAACGGTTGAGTCTCTGAGATTTGAGCAACTTCAGCAGCCAACTGGGCGTGAAAAGCGCGGTCACTGCAGTGATGACGCCGAACAGCGTGCCCCTCATTATTCCAGCGATGGTCGTGAGATTGCCGGTAACCAGGAAGAAGAGGGTGAAACACACCGCAGACGAACCCCAGGCTATCTGGCTGATCCGATGGGGAGGAATGAAGAGAAACATGTCCTCGAACTGACGCGAGGCATCTGTCATGTATTCGCTTGCGTACGCCTCGGCGCCGGCACCGAGCGCTTTGAGGACGATATATGTCATGCCCGCGAAGCTGGCAAGGAAGAGAGCAGGTATCAGGATTTCAGGCAACGACATGACCGTTACTTTCCTCTGTCCGGTTGAAACATCTCGTGACTCAGCGTGATCCCGCGCGAATTGAATTCTTCAAGGAAAGTGGGTACTGAGCCGGTTGGTTCGAGGCGGCCCAGCACTTCGCTGCCTTCTCCGAGGCCGGTCTGAACAAACGTGAATACTTCCTGCATGGTGATCCGGTCGGCCTCAAGCCCAACAATCTCCGAGATATTGACGATCCGCCTTGTGCCGTCCGACAGCCGCGAAATATGAACGATCAGGTCCAGAGCGGAGGCGATCTGCTCACGAATGGCCCTGACCGGCAGATCCATGCCCGACATGAGCACCATTGTTTCCAGCCTCGAGATGACATCCCTTGGCGAATTGGCATGTACGGTTGTCAACGAACCGTCGTGGCCGGTGTTCATGGCCTGGAGCATATCAAGCGCCTCCCCACCCCGGCATTCGCCAACCACGATGCGGTCCGGTCGCATTCTGAGCGAATTCTTCACAAGATCTCGAATGGTTACGGCGCCGCGGCCCTCGATATTTTGCGGCCTTGCTTCAAGACTGACGACATGCCCCTGGCCCAACCGCAGTTCGGCGGCATCTTCGATTGTGATGATGCGATCGGTGATGGGCAGATAGCTGCTGCATACATTCAGAAGCGTGGTCTTTCCGGAACCGGTTCCCCCGGAGATGACTATGTTCTTGCGAGCTTTCACGCATGCATTCAGGAACTCCGCCATTGCTGCGGTCATGCTTCCGAAAGCGATGAGATCCTTGTCGGTATACGGGGTCTTGGAAAACTTGCGGATGGTGAGGCATGGCCCCACCAGAGACAGCGGATGAATGATGGCGTTTACCCGGGACCCATCTTTCAGTCGCGCGTCGACGTACGGTTGACTTTCGTCGATACGGCGCCCGATGGGAGACACGATGCGTTCTATGACCGCGAGAACCGAAGCGTCGTCGAGAAAAGTCAACTTGGTCAATGTTACGCGTCCCTTCTTTTCGACGTAGACTTTCGAATGACCGTTGACCATGATTTCAGTGATGTCAGGATCGTCGAGCAGGACTTCAAGTGGCCCAAGCCCGACCGCCTCATCATAGATTTCTTTTGCCAACACCGAAGGGATGATGCCCGAAGGCAGGCGATCTCCGACCTCCTGGATTATGTCCTCGATCGTGCTCTGCGCGCGCTCGTGCAGATCTTCCTCGCCAATTCCCGACACCGTGAGCCGTTTGAGATTCAATCGCTTCACGAGCTCACCGTGAATCTGCCTCTTGATATGGCGTTTCTGCTCGACCTTCACATCCTCAGTTGCGCCTGTTGCGGGGACTTCGATGGGATCCGAGGGCTGTGCCGTGCTGACAGGCGAGGGCTCGGGCGGAGGAGGCGGTTGTTTGGCGGGCGAAACAGCCACGGGAACCGCGGCCGACTGAATCAGGATGATGTAAGGCCCGATCTTCACTTCCTGACCGGCTTTCAGCGAACATCGACCCGAGACAGAGGTTCCCTCAACGTGGACATCGCCGCCCAGCTCCTCTATCCAGCATGCATCGTGACCGATGGACAGAACGGCGTGGCGACCGGCTATATCGTGGCCGGGCAGGACAATGCTGTTGTCCTCGTCGGAGCCGATCCTGTATATGCCTGGGGCGACATCCCTCGTCAACGGTGCCTTGTCCGGCCGCCGGATTTCCATCTGCACCACTTCACTCATCGTGTGCCTTTCAGTACTTTGTGCCAACCTGATTCTACGGCAGCAAACGGTTCTTGATTACAGTCTCCTGGCGCGTCTTATTGTATTCTGGTATTCGCGTCTCCAGGTGATCAAAATTGACTGTTCCAAGGTCCCTTTCGTCGAGGAATCCCATATCGGACTGGTTTCGGAGCGAGAGGCTGAGGGTTCCCTTCATGTTGGAGGCAAACACGAGCAACTCGGCTTCATGCGGCGTCACTTCCAGAGTCACGGTGTTATAGCCCTGTGATCTCGTTCGTTGATTCGAGGCCATGAAGGTTCGATCCTTAGCCCGCTGATCACCCGTTGCCAGGACGGTTACGTTTTGCAATACGGTCATGGTCACCGTTTCAACTTCACCGGGCAGCGTTTTTGAAGGCAGCGAGAATGTGCCGAGCACATCCACGCGATCGTTGGGCCGGACATGCCCGCTTACGGCCGAAGCGCCTCCCACTGGAATGGAAACTGCACGAAGTCTCCGTTTCACCTCTGAAGACAGTCCAGCATTCGGGCCGTACGGGGTGTCGACAAACGACCAGAGTATCGGCTCGCCGCGATCTAGGCTCATCTTGAGCTTCTTTCCGTCTATCTGCTCGAATTCCCCGACCCCGACCGCCATCCCGCCGAGGACGCTTTTCGGGACATCGTCTGATGCGACATCCTCCGACGTGATTGTTGTGCCCGGCGGCAACGGACGATTGGCAACGAGAACTTTGACTCGCTCTTCGCCGGCCTCTATCCTCCTGCGAAGTTCGTCCAGTCTCATCCGCTCGCCCCTCAAGTATAGATGCGTAAGGACGAACGCGATCAGGCCGATGAGAAACGACATGACCAGTATTGCTATCTGCTTGACATCGCTCTTCATGTGTTTGTTCTCCATTATACCTGTTAAATCAAAGTCTGTTGTGCATTGCGAGGACCAGCGTACCGGTCCCATCGTTCATGTCTGTTGCGAGAATGCAGCACATGTCCTTCTTTCGCACGTAAAATCTGCACACCGGACCTTCGCCCACTGTGGAACCGTCCCCGGGGAATGGGCATTGCCAGCCGGCGGATGCGAGAGCATCGTCCATTGAGACGGACACGGTTCCGGCCCTTGATCTGGTGCGGGAGATCTCTACGGAGGTGCCTGTGTCGGCGTTCTTCAGGAAGAAGATCGGCTCACTGCCGGGGAAGGGGGGTAGTTCCGACATGAATCGAGTTGAAGGCTTCTTCTCGGAAAGCTCGTATTCGGCCGGGGACTGCACAAGACGGAACAGGACGGACTGGCCGCTCGTTTTCAGCAGAATCATTCTGGCGACAGTTCTGCCGTTCCGTGCGATTCCCATTCCAATGCCGTCCCCCACAACTTTCATGCCCCCGCCATTTGGGAAACAGGTCCGACCAAGGGCTGCAAGCGCATCTTCGAAATCATCGTCCCATCCATATACTGTCAGATCACCCGAACCATCATTGACCTGCACCTTTGCACGGTACAGTTCCTTTGCCCCGAGTTGATCGAGAGACATGCCCGATTTGGCTCCACCCCAGAGCTGGAAGATGCGGCCGTAGCACACCACGGCAAACGCCAGGAACGCCAGCGCGGTGAAGACTCGCAAAGTGTGTGAGCGGTATTGCATCAGTAAGTATTTTCTCCGCTAACGAGCCATACCTCGCATTCAAGTTCAATGGCTTCATCTGCGTAGAGAAGGTTGCGTACAGCCGGAAGCAGGGGAACGGTCACAGACTCATAGCCACGCTGCATGTTGCGCATCAGAAGATCGGGAGCGACGCTTGCGGCCGACACCGGGTTGAGCCCGACACGTTGGCCGAGGTCGTCGGGGTGTGAGAAGTCGGCAATACCGGCGGCCGCGCCTACGCTGCCAAGGACCATCTCATCATCTGCCGAATAGCTGATTTCATCATCCCCGTCTTGCCAGGCAGCAATGTAGTCGGGTGGTTCCATGTTGACGATGAGGGTAATAACATTCACTCCCGCCTCTTCGCGGGCTTTAACCATAATCTCCGTATGGGCATTAGCGAGCAGCCCGAGCTGGATAAGTGCGGCGAACAGCACCAGCA
>SPBP01000440.1 GCA_004525935.1 Lentisphaerales bacterium
CTTGATACACTTGCGCGACTCGCTTCACGGATCAAGGCGGCGATCAAAGACGTACCCGGTGTGGTTGATCTGCGGGATGATATTGAGTTGTCACGATCCGAGTTTCAGTTCCATGTCGATCGGCAGCGAGCGGCGCTTCTTGGAGTTGATACTAGGGTTGTCGGCAACTTTCTGCGCTCCGCAGTTCAAGGCGAGACTCCCAGCAAGTTCCGTGCTGGCGAGGACGAATACGATATCACCATAAGGTTGCCGGAGGACCAGCGTGCTTCCTACGAGCTTTTTGACCAGCTTCGTGTTGTATCGAGGTCCGGTGCCCTGGTCCCGCTGTCGTCGCTTGGTCGTGCTGAGCTCGCGGGCGGCAAGGGAGCTATCCAGCGAAAGAACCAGTCGCGTGCGGTCACCATTTCGGCCAACAACCAGGAGCGCGAGGTGGATGTCATACTGGCTGATGTCAGGGAAATCGTATCCCGTATTGATCTACCGCGGGGTTACAGCGTCAGGTACCGCGGGAAGACCGAGGACATGAACGAATCCAGTGCTTTCCTCAAGAGGGCGTTCGGCATTGCGCTTGCTCTTATTGCCGTGGTGCTCGTCATCCAGTTCAACTCGGCCCTGCTTCCGGGAATCATTCTGTTATCAGTTCTGTTATCGCTGGTCGGCGTAATGTGGGGCCTGATGATATGCAGGATGCGATTCGGGGTCATCATGACCGGCATAGGTGTTATCAGCCTGGCAGGAGTTGTCGTGAACAATGCAATCGTGTTGATTGACTGCATACATCATCGTGTTGCCGCAGGTTTATCTGTCCGGGATGCTGTCATAGCCGGGGGACGTCTGCGTTTACGGCCTGTTCTTCTTACCGCCGCCACGACCATTCTCGGTCTGATTCCCATGGCCACGGGCGTCAGTCTTGAGATACACAGGATCCCATGGGCCATTACAACCGGCTCAGAGACTACGGAGTGGTGGGCGCCTATGGCAGTGGCGATTATTTTCGGGCTGGCTGTTGCCACCATGCTGACGCTCGTGTTGGTTCCTGTCATGTACAGTCTGATCGACTCCTTCGTACAGGCATTGCGCAGGCTTGTGGGGCTAGGCTCTGAGCACGCGTCCTAGTCGGCCGCGGCGGCCGTGGCGGATTTGGTTGGTGGTCTTCGGGCAGGTAGTGGTTGGCGCGCCAGAGATTTGCATTGCGGATGGGGCTTCTGGCCTAAAGGGACAGGGCGAGCCACCTCTGCGGCTCTGCTCCTCTGCGCCTCTGCGGGAGACTCTCACTTCTCCCTGAACACTCTCTCATGCGGGAGGAGTTCTGGATGGCACTAACTCTGCGGAGTCTCGGCCTTCGCGTTCGCCTCTTTATTTTCCACGGGAGTTTTCTTCCGCTTGGTTCTCAACATCACAACAGCCACTGCACTCGGCACCAGAACGACCACCCACTCAAGCAGCAGTTTCTGGTAGTTGACCACGTATGACACCGTCCCATGGCTCGAAGTAGATGAGCGGATCGCGAAGACGAAAACCCGCTGATCATCAGGACCCCGACTGGTACCATAGACAGATTCGAAAGTCCTCGCAGTGTGGGGGAACAGTCCAACCGCGAGGAACAACACTCCTGCGACACCAAGAACGATCTTCTGGCGTATGTTCACAATCGAGCCCCCCTTTCGGATTTCGAGAAGGTCACGTTCACTGCAGCTTGACCTTTGCGCTGGATCTCATGAGAAATTCTTTTCCCCGCATGTCCTGCTGCTGTCCACCAACCTGAAAGAGCCTTCTTGCAGACAGAATATGCGGGAATCTGGTTCGGACGTCAAGACGGGGCCGGGCATCGCGCAGGCCTCAAGGCCGACGGACAAGCTTGATTCTGCTCACGATACAATCCACACTAATCCAGCATCTGGCCCATACAATATAGGCTGGGAAGAGAAATCGTTCGGCAGGTTGATGGCGCGGCGCTGTTCATGTGTCTCGGCATGTGGGTGGGTGGTGTTAGGAAACGAAGGAAGAACATATGGCAAAGCTGGTTGTAACATTTCAGGATGAAGATCTCATGGAGTTGCAGGAGGTACTTCTGGATGATGATGCAAAGGCCGCGCTGGATTTCATAAAGACCCGGATTGCCACGCAGATCCCGGGCCAGGGAACAGGTCACTGCGATTCCACGAGAATCAATCCCTACCTGATGAAACCAGATTCCCCAGGTTAACACGAGAAGAGCCACCTCCGAACACGATGCGTGGAGCATCACATTATGAATAGTCTGCGCGCCACAACGGCCCGGCTCACCCTTGCTTCAGTTCTCTGTATGATCATGCTCCTGTCTGGCTGTGTTACACGCTATGCGAATTTCAGGTCGACGCC
>SPBP01000408.1 GCA_004525935.1 Lentisphaerales bacterium
ACAAGCGTAAAACCTGTTTCGCGCAAATCGACACCATGTCTCGGTGCCCGTCGGCCCAAGAGTGCCAACGTATGACTCGGCTCGGCGAGACGCCTCGCCCTACCTGAAAATGTCCTGCAGCAAGGTAGGGCGAAGCCTCCGGCTGAGCCGTTCAATACGTTGGTGACCCTGTGAACCACAGTGCTTAGTCTTGAAAGCTTGCTCATGATTCAGATGCCTCCTTGCCACTGAGAACTGATCAGTGATCGGTGATCGGTGATCGGTTAACAGCGAACAGTAAACAGAAAGAACAAAATCCCGGATCGAATACGTCCTTTATCATGCTTCAGCAGCATCAAGCGTGCCGTCGCTCCATGGACTTGAATATACGTCGCCATATCGGGATGTCAACGTGAAATGCGGATTGTCAGCTCTGGAGAACTGTCAGTTTAATCGGGGCAAAGGGAAAGCCGTTCCGGCGCAGGACGCCCTGCCATCGAGATTGCGAGATTTGAGTGCAGCTCTTTGGAGTGCGCTGGCTTTCCGCTTGAGGCAAATCCGCACGGGCGGAGACAGCGCTTTCGAAAGCGGCGTCGAGCCGCCGCACTCCAAAGAATGCCTTCGGTGTTCCGAATAGACCTTTTCCTGCTGCTATTCCTTGCCACAGGTGGCTCGCGCCGCACCAGAGCAAAGCACGGTGCGGGGCAGGCACTGGGTTGCTTGGTGGCCGTGCTGGGGCCCGCCCTCCATAGCTTCAGCGAAGGAGGGACAGCCCGGCCCACCTGGCTGAAAACCTTGCCACTGCGTCCTCTGCATCTCTGCATCTCTGCGTCTCTGCGGGAGGTCTTTCACTCCCCATCGGCGTTTATCCGCCTTCGCCGTAGGCTACGGCTGACAGGTCGGCGGCCCGCCCTACGAAGCCTTGGCGACGTCGGTTCGCGGCCATCAACATCGGCGTTTATCGGCGTTCATCGGCGGTTGCATTCATGGTTGCCGCCCATTCCGTGTCCGCAAGCCGGCTGCTTTTTCTCTCAAAAGACAGTGACTTCTTAGCAAGATTGAGAATAATATGAGCCATTGAGGGCGATGCTGAGGCCTGTAGGGGTCTTTTCAGGCGTTGGCACAGAAGTAGCTACTACAGTCATCTGGTATTATACAGCATGGAGGGCGTATGCCCAAACTCCGGAAAGCCGCGAACAGCGGACCCGTCCGACGCGCCGGGAATTCAGACGGGATGACGTTGATTGAGACCCTGGGCGCGGTCTGCATCCTCGGCATTTGTATCGGCGGGGTTTGCGCGCTGGTAGTTCAGTCCAAGGAAATGACCGATAGGGCGCGTGACCACTATACGGCCGTCAACATAGCCAAGAACCGGCTTGAGGCGGCGCGTGCGCTGGGTTACGACGCGCTTGGCACTTTTGTTGAGCCCGCAACGGTTGTCGATCGAACCGGATCTCCGGACGATGAAGGCGATTACCAGCGAGCGACGATTATTTCAAATGCTGCCGTGAATCTTGCCGAGATAATCATCACGGTCCAGATCAGGAACCGAATGACGCGGCAGTTTGGCGAAGTAGACGAAACGTTGATGTCCTACATCGCGGATTATCTAGATCCAAACGAGTAATGGGTGCAACCATGAATGGACCGGACAATATGACAGGGAAAGGACATGCGGACAGTTGTTCCGCGCCGACTGCAACTTTCCGCAACGGCTTCACGGTCGCCGAAATGGCGGTTTCGTCGACCATTCTCATTATCGCCGTGGCAATGGCCATGAGCGGGTTCGTTTACGTGCTCAGCGCCAGCAGGGAAGGCACCGTCCAGGATGAACTCGATATCCAGGTGCAGATCGCCATGGAAGGGCTCAAGAAGCACCTGCGCCTGTCTGCGCTTGATCAAATGGTTTTCTATCCGGCCGGGCCGGGGCCGTACACGGCCATCAGCTTCCCGCTCGCCCGCGATGACGACGGGGACAATGCAGTTGACCTGGATGGAGAGGGAAAGATCATCTGGGACAAGACCCTCGTTTATCACGTGTGGAATACGGCCCCCCAGCAGTTGAGGCTGACAACTTTTGATCCGCGTGACACCAATATCAGCGCGATCGCAAGGCAGGAGCAGATCGTGTCGGTTGTTCTTAACGGCCACGGAACCAACACACATAACGGCGCCAATTCAACGAACAACGTCATCTTCGAGAACCTTTTCGACTGGTCCGTCACGCCTCAGAACTCGATCTACGACGGCTATGCATCGACTCTGAAACGCGGTGTAAATGTCACGCTTGGTACGGCTGTAATCAGCAACGGTGTCCATGACTTCAAGTTCACCGTGATCGGCCAGCACAGTAACAGCGTCGGCTACAAGGTCGGGATAGACAACCTGTACGTATCGCCGTCATACAGCAGGCGGGAAGGTGAGCACTTGATCCCCAGCGATAAGACGGCGACCGTAGCCTATTCGAACATGTATATGGGCGGCGGATCCTGGAATGCGAATTACCAGGCATATTTCGATGCGACGACGAGCAACGAGTATTTCACGCTCACCTTGACCAACGATCTCTGGCAGGAAACCATCTTCAGGCGCACCGGCTATTCAATAGAGGACACCGCGGTCACCTTCCTGCGGCAGGC
>SPBP01000100.1 GCA_004525935.1 Lentisphaerales bacterium
ATCATCGTCAACAAGAACACGATTCCTTTTGATAAGAAGGGGCCGGTTGTTGCGTCCGGGATAAGGATTGGGACGCCCGACGTCACCGCGCGGGGAATGACGGAAGATACCATGACAATCATTGCCGAGCTTATTTCGAAGGTACTTCGGGATCGGGGGTACGATCAGTTGCTGGCGGAAGTGAAGGTCACAGTTCGTGGACTGGTTGAGAAATATCCAATGCCATGACGAAGCACGGCGCTGCCTGGCGTGCGGGTGCAGGGCCTCCCGCGGTACTACATACCGAACATTTGCTGCTTCAAGTCGAGATAGTAGAGGTAGTCATCAGGCTTGACGTCTGGCGGACAGCGGTGGTCGCAGAACGGTATATAGCCGCCACGCTCCACCAGTGGTGCAACTGAGTCCAGGTAGGACTTGATGGCTTCCCTGCCTTGTCTCAACTGCATCTTGTCGATGCCGCCCATTATCAGCAGTTCCTTACCATACTTCTCCGCGAGGTCCGCAGGATGTCCACTTCCGTTGACTTCGAACGGGAACATGCAGTTCAGTCCGGCTTTAAGAAATCCTGGAACGAGCGGCCTTACGTCGCCGTCACAGTCGGTATTCCAGATGTCGATTCCCGCATTCTTCAACTTACTACCAATGCGCTCGAAGCGAGGCACCACGACATTGTCGAAGAAGTCGAGGGAGATTATCGGGCCATTCTTGAAGCAAATATCTTCCCAGCCCGCCGCTGCGTCAATCTGAAGGTGCGGCAGGATACGATCCAGCGAATCCTCGACCAATACGCAGGCCGTTTCAACCATATCTTCAACCATGTCGGGATAGTCGTAACACGCATATGCCAGCCCCTCAAAAGTCAGCAGATCCCGGATTTTGCCGATCATGGATCCTGTCGATACGCAGAGCGGATAGTCCCGGTCCGGCGGATGATCTTGCTTCAGACGCTCGATGTCCACATCCCTGTCGGGATCATCCCTTCGGAAACGTTTCTCCTTGCATCGTTTCCAATCCTCGGGAGTCGTGATTGAAGATTTCACGAAGTGTGGAATTGTTGAATGGCCATCCTTCGGCAACTCTGCCAGCAGGCCGTCCGAGTTCCTGATGATCTGGATATCGCCACGATCCTCAACAACTTCGTAGGTAAACGACGGGTTAAGCCAGATATTTGTCCCGATCGTCTTGATCACGTCGAACCCGAAGAATGCGTCCGCCGCATCATTCGTTGTGATGCCATTATCCGTGAAGATCGACCATTATTTGAAGTTCTCCTCCCAGTACCAGAACTCCATATTGAAGCACCGGTCGACCGACTGGTAGTGCATCTGGCGCACAAAACGCTCACGGTCAGTCATTGTGCCTTGCCATTTGGCTCTTCCCTGACTGGCGCTCATTTCTTTCCTTTGGGCTTTGGGGCCGGAACGCAGGCAAGGCGACCCGGTGTGGGGAGGGGTCCCACAATCGGCTGAACGTAGGAAACGAAAGCAGTTGTCACATCATTGCCAGCCTGATTCATGAACCTGGGCGACATACACCGTGTCTCCCGTGCAACTTTTGTGAGAGATACACGTCTGAGGAAGATCCGGTATCGGTTGCCCGGTCGCCTTCGGATTGTGATCGAACCTTCGAGTTGACCTTTCAGCACTGCCTCTCGAACGGCAGCGATGCCTACGGCTCGTGCTTCCTTCGAGTCGGGCTCCGATACGATATCAGGGAACGATCTCTGCAGATATCCGAACGTATCAGCGCGAACCCTGGTAATGGACGACTTCGACCTGACAGCGCCTGCAAGCAGATCGCCCAGCGCCCCGGTTCCGCTCAACTGCACGTTACCATGGGAATCCTTTTCCGTGCTGAACTTTGCGGCAATAGCAGCGCCTTTCTCGTCGACAATACCTTCGGAAACCGCAACGAGGCATCGACCATGCCGGTCGTAAACCTTTTGCACGTCCTTTACGAAACGATCGACATTAAACGGACGTTCCGGGAGATAGATCAGGTGCGGACCGTCGCCTTCTCGCACGCGGGCAAGTACGGAAGCGGCGGTGAGAAATCCGGCATGTCGCCCCATGACGACGTTGATCTTAACGCCCGGCAGAGCCATGTTGTCGAGGTTATCGCCCATGAACGCCATGGCGACAAACTTTGCAGCACTGCCGAAGCCTGGGGTGTGATCATTCTCTCTTAGATCGTTATCTATGGTTTTCGGGATATGGAAACAATGGAGCCTGGCTTTTGCCGATCGCGCATAGTCGTTGATTATGAGTGCGGTTTCAGCCGAGTCGTTCCCACCAATGTAGAAGAAATAGCGTACGTTATAGCTGCGCAGGATCTTGAAGATGCGCTCGCAGTCGTCCGCCGATGGTTTTCTCCTGATTGTGCCCAAAGCGGACGAAGGAGTGTTTGCCACGGCCTCGAGGGTGACGCCAGATTCTTTGTCGAGCAAGACAAGGTTCTGTTCTAGGATTCCTCGGATTCCATTCACTGCGCCATAGACATGATCGATCTGACTGTGTTTGCGGGCCTCCAGTACAGCCCCAACGAGACTCTGGTTGATTACGGCGGTTGGGCCGCCACTCTGTGCGATTAGCATGTTTGCTTTAATGATTGAAGGCATTGCATGATCCCCCTGTTCCCCTGTTCGTCTGAACCCCCTTTGAGTGCCGAGTGGTCGAGTATGCACGGATTCAGGTAAGGGTTCAAGCGGATTTCCTGCAGGCATGGTGATTGCGGCAACGAGTGGGTTGACACGGACCCTCCGGCGATGCTTTCATGTCGTCCCATTTGTCCATGCAGCTCTCTGTTTTATTGGATGTTCAGGAGGATATCCCGGTGAAAGGCTTCAGCAGTGGTGATAATTGGAGAAAGGTATTGACCGATCAGAGCGGCGAATACTAAATTAAAGCAAAGCGGGGGCGCATTCATGCGAGTTCTTGTGTTGGACAATGATCTTCCGGTTGCCAAGGCGGTGCAATCCATTCTGATGGATCACGGGCATACGGCGGACATTGCCGACAACGCGTCGTTCGGAGTGGATCTTGTGGAGCGCGGAGACTACGATTTCGTGTTGTTGGATTACAGGATGCCGGAAAAGGACGGCGCATGGTTCATGAAGAATGCCAAAGTTCCCAAGGGGACCAAGGTTCTGCTGACAACAGCATTTGTCAACCGTAAGGTCATCAACGAAATGTTCCAGCTGGGCGCCGTCGGCTACATCATCAAGCCGTTCACAGAGAAGGAACTTTTGAAACACCTGAAGTTTCACGCCCCTGCGAAGTTCAATGTACAATCGGATGACGGCACACAGGGTGTGTCTACCACCTGACCGTGATCACCCGAGTGTTCTCATCGGGCGACGATTCGAAGTAAACATGCACCGCGTCAGGCGGCATTATTTCGGCTGCACGTTCAGCCCATTCAACTGCCGTGACGCCGTCAGATTCCATGTAGGTATCCAATCCGACTTCGATCGCCTCTTCCGCCGAAGACAGCCGGTAGAGGTCGGCATGGAAAAGAGTGCGGGCCCCGGCGTGTTCGTTGAGGATTGTGAAGGTGGGGCTAGTGACCGGATTGGCGACGCCAAGGGCATCAGCCAGTCCTTTGGCAAAACAGGTTTTGCCGCTCCCGAGCTCGCCGTGAAGCGCAAAGACACGCTTTCCCTTCAGTTCAGACAGGAGTCTGCCAGCCAGAAGGCGGGTTTCCGTCGGGCTGCGGCTGGTTACTACTCGTTGAGTTGTGAAGCCACACATTCTTGTCGGCTCAGGAGCGGAAGTGTTCATAGCCCTTATTCCGGATATTCACAATGCTGCCGTCCGTATCCACGTAGTCGATTGAGCCAGCCTGTCCGGTGACTGTCCCTATTCGCGACACTTTCACCTCGAAGGCAGAGCGCCAAGCCTTCTCAAATTTATCCGCCTTCTCTTCAGGGACAGTGAAAAGCAACTCATAATCCTCGCCATCACACAGAGCATGTTCTGTAGCGGAGCGGCCATTCTCGCATGAGCGGGCGCTGGCGGAGACGGGAATGCTGCCCAGCTCAATCCTGACCCCGTTCCTGTTTACGTCGATCAAGTTGCGCAGGTCGCATTCCAGGCCATCGCTCACATCTATAGCAGATGATGTCCAAGCCTGGCTTCTGAGCCAGATTCCCTCTCGCACACGCGGAACGAAAACCAGATGACGGCCCGCGAGGCTTCCGCCAAGTTCTCCAGTGACGTAAACCACGTCATTCGGTGAAGCTCCAGATCGCAGCATCGCGGAGCCGCGTGGCAGGCGACCTACGGCAAACATATGTAAGGCCAGGGCGTTAGAGGAGGAAGTATCACCCCCAACGATGGACAGGCCATACTTTGCGGCGGTGTCTGCAGTCGCGCGATAGACAGCCTTGAGTCGGTCCGCGTCCATCGAAGGGGGGGCCGATATGTTTATCAGCGCCCACATCGGCTCTGCACCTGCGGCGGCCAGATCGCTGAGGCAACGCGCGGCCAGTTTATGGCCGATGCCGACGGCGTCGGTCTCGGCCGTAAAGTGTGTGTTCTCGATTACTGCGTCGGATGTAAGCGCCCATTCAAAATTGTTGTCAGTCGCAGGTCGGACTATGGCGCAGTCATCTCCGGGTCCAACTATTACAGAGCTGTCGGCCGGGAGCAGACGCCGGAATTGTTCAATGATTTCCCGTTCTCCAAGTTCTGCAAGAGTCGTCATGCGTCCCGACCTGTGGCGTCAAGCAAGGGAGAAAGACGGCGACGGATCTCCGCCGATGCATCCCTATTTTCGAACGCGCTGATTCGTTTACGCTGTCTGACCAGTATCGCCTCTCGTAAAGTCGCGTCTTTGGTGACACGCCCCATCATTTCAGCGATCAAATCAAATCGTTTCTCGGCGAAGAGGATGCCGGATCCATTAAGGGTTTCGGGCACGGCTGTTGCTGCGTATGCGAGTACGGGGACGTCATGAATCATGCTTTCGAGTAGTGGTATGCAGAACCCTTCGTGTTCACTCATGCAAAGAAACATGTCGGCGACCCGGTAGTAGGCGTTAAGTTCGGCCTGCGGAACCGCGCCGGTGAACGTAACATCTTTGAGTTTCAGCTCACGAGTCATCGAAAGAAGAAGGTGGTAATAGCGCTCGAGTCCTGAATGAGAACCTACACAAATCAGGCGGGATTCGGGTTGAACGGTCTTCTGAAAGACTGAAAAAGCTGTGAGGAGGTCTTCAATGCGCTTGTTCGGAGCGCAGCGCCCCACGAAAAGAACATTGACTGCGCCGTCCCTGAGGCGCCGGATCACACGGGCGTCCGGTTTTGCGCGAAGCCTGGCGAGATCCAGGACTATCGAGAAGACAGCGACATTGTTGTAACCGAGGCTTTCAAGCTCAATCGCGTTGAATCGGCTGTCTGCCAGGACAACGTCGGCGGTTTGTGACAAGGCCTTTACCTGTGCGGTCCCTCTTGCAAGCTCTGCTGAGGTAATGCTCTGGTAGGGGAGGAAGTAATGTGCCGGCGTCACGTTGTGGTAGAGAATCGCTTTCTTACATGCTAGTCCGGCAAAGAAATCATTCACGACTGATCCGATCGACAGATGAAGCAATGTGATGTCGTCGCTTCCGGCATCCGTTGCGTAAGATGAGATGTCACGGGCATCTTTGCGGAGATCGGGCATGATCCGCTTCGTTTCACAGAAGATCTCCGACCTGCAGCCCCATGATCGGAAGATGCTTCTGAGCACGCGGGCCTCGTTGCTGATTGCGTCGCCGTGTGCAAAGCCGGCTAGAAACTGGTGGATGGCGGGGATGTTAGTCTGAGTCTGTGTCATTTTCGACCGGTGTTGTGTCTGTCGCGTTCTCATTCAACTTCGCCTTCAATGCTTCGGCCCGAGATCGTAACTCCTCGATATTCACCTTGCGAGACCTTAGCTTCTGTTCAACCGATTCATTGTCAGGATCGAGCAGAAAACTGCTTTGCCAGCATTTCAACGCCTCATCAGGACGTTTCAGCGCCATGAAGACGTCGCCCAGATGATCTGTAACGGTTGGGTCATCCGGCAGCAGGCTTATTGCCCGCTCTATTTCGACGAGGGCTTCCTCGTATTGTTGCTGCTTGAAGTAGATCCACCCGAGCGTGTCAACGTAGGCGCCGTTATCCGGTTCCGACTTCAATGCCTCCCGGACTTGAGCAAGGGCCTGGTCGAGATTCGTGTTTTGCTCGGCCCACATGTATGCAAGATAGTTCCGCACTTCATGCGACGTCGAATCCAGGTCGATACTCTTGAGAAAGAGTTCAGCGGCTTCTTCGTACATGTGTTGGCGTTCAGATGCAATTCCGTAATGATAGTAGAAGACGGAGAGTGGGAACTCCAGTTCCTGATCCGGGACGTCCGTCATCAGCTTCGCTGCACGTTGGAAGGCGTCGACAGCCTCCTTGTTGTAGCCTGCCGGGAGCAGGATTTCAGCGATACTGTATTGCAGCAGAAGGTTGTCGGGAATACTTTCTGCGATGCTCACTAGAAGGGCAACCGCTTCCTTGCGCCGGTCAAGAAGTATGTAGTTCTTGAAGAGCGCGAGTATTACCGAGAGGTTCCCGGGTTCATTCTTGTTCACATATTCGAGGTAGTCGGTTGCTTCGGCAAAGCGATCGTTCTTCATGAACGCATATGCCATTCGTTTGTAGCAGTCCAGGATCAGGCCGTTATCACTCACGTGCCTGGTGGCCCGCTTGAGCAGTTCCTGAGCCCGGTCCAGATCATTCCGCAATACGGCGATATGGAACAAGCCCGAGTAGCCGGCGGGTTCTGCCGGCGCCAGGCGAGTGGCGGTTTCGTATTCCTTTTCCGCACCCTCGAAGTCGCCACACAACTGGCGAAGGAAGCCGGCTTCCGCATGAACTGATGCCACGGTCGGACTGGCGTCTGATATTCTGTCAAGCAGGCGAAGTGCATCTGTGTAGCGAGACAGGGTCAGCATGGTTCTGACAACACGAAGGTACTGACTCGCGTTCTCCGGATCCAGATCGACGGCCTTCAGGAGGTCGCCGAGGGTGCCGGCTTGGCCCTCTGTGCTGTAGAGCCCCATGATGCCGTGGCAGTAGTGTGCGAGCGATGCAGCGAATTGCCGCTCCGAATCAGAGAGGGAGAGAAGGGGAGCGCTGTCTATGCTGGAATCGACTGAGCCACGTGTTGTGCCGCAGCCCGCAACGCCTGCTAGAATTGCGAGAACAACAAGGCCGACGCACCATCTCATGCAAGTTCTCCGGGCAAAGTGTTCTGCACGCCCAATGGTGCGCGGGCAGCTGACCGTGACCAGACGGGCGTCGTTCAAAGCATGCCGGAACGCGTAGATCTGAAAACGAAACGAGAAACTACTTATTCTTGTGCCGATTCGCCTTCATGCGCTTGCGGTACTTATGTTTCGACATCTTCTTCGTTCTTTTCTTCTTAACGGAACCCATGTTGTTGCTCCGGATTTATGAAGTGAGCTAAATACAATTCCCCGGCACGGTGCGTTCGGCACCGGCATCAGGGAATAACCTTGTTCAGCGGAAGCTCCACTATTCCCTCGGCCCCTGCCGCCTTGAGCTTGGACGCGATCTTCCGTACCACCGTCTCATCGAGGACGGCCTCAACGGCCACCCAACCGTCTGCAGCGAGAGGACTGACGGTCGGGGCATGCAGGGACGGCATAATTCTGGTCACCTTGTCGACCTGTTCCGCGCGGACGTTGAGCTTGATAAGAACCTTGCTTTCCGCGGTCAACGCGCCTTGCAGAAGAAGGGAGAGCTCTTCAAGCTTTGCGCGTTTCCAGGTGTTGGCCCACGAAGACCGGCTTGCAACGAGACGGGTTGTGGATTCGAGTACAGTATCTACTATCCTGAGGTCATTTGCGCGCAGAGATGTGCCGGTTTCAGTAAGCTCGACGATTGCATCCACCAGGTCAGGCGCCTTGACCTCAGTGGCGCCCCACGAGAACTCGACATTGGCCTTGACCTTGTTTTTGGCAAGGTACTGCTTAGTGATGCCGACAGCTTCTGTCGCAATCCGCTTGCCTGCAAGATCCTTTGCTGATCTGATTGAAGACTTCTCAGGAACTGCCAGAACCCACTTGACGGGATTGAATCCCTGCTTCGCATAAAGTAGTTCGGTGACCTCGACGACGTCGGACCGGTTCTCAACGATCCAGTCATAGCCGGTGATCCCGGCGTCAAGCATGCCGAGTTCGACATAGCGGCTTATTTCCTGGGCCCGGATGAGCCTGATATCCATTTCCTCATCGTCTATTGTCGGAACATATGATCGTGAGCCCACGGACAACTTGAATCCGGCCTTCTTCATGAGAGTGAAGGTGGCCTCTTGCAGGCTGCCCTTTGG
>SPBP01000336.1 GCA_004525935.1 Lentisphaerales bacterium
TCATCATATACGGAGTCCAGGTACCTGAAGGTTACGCGGATCAGCTCTTCGTCGACAGTTTCATCAGGAGAAACCACTTCAGTTCCGACACCATGCCGCTCCCACCACGCACCGTCACCGGATCCAACTCCACCGTCGCCGCGCACCTCGTCACGGCCTTCAGGCTCCATGTAGAAGCTGAAGAGCACATAGATGTATGCAAACTCTTCAGGCATGTACGTCGTAGCAACTCTTACTCCAACGCAGGCACTCGCCGAACTGGGATCCAGACCCTTGTACTGCCAAATAGACCTCTCGACATCTGCGACGGAACCGCCGGCCGCAACCCTGTTCCCCGACGCGCCATCCCCGTCCGGACCGGTCATCCATTCGCTGGAATTGCCGCTCAGGTCTTGAATACCGTAGAAGTTGTTTGCCTCACGGAGCGTGTCGCCATTGTAGAAATGATTACCATCGTATGATCCTACGGGCATGAGTTCGCACGGTGAATCGGAATCCGAACTGCGGAAATTGGCTGATGCCGCGTTGAATTCTTCGCGCCCGAACCCGTAGTCAAGTGATTCCGTCCCATTCCAACCTGCAGCCTTGCAGAACTCGTTGTATGAGTTCGCCGTGAGCTGATTTCCCGACGCATTCGCCATTGGAAGGCGAAAGCCCTTGTACCTCAGCCATTCAAACCTTTCATCCTCACTGAATCGGCCGTTCGCCCAATTCGTGGCTGTTACTGGTGCCCAGTCGACCGGGTTGGTACCCTCCCTGTAGCATCGCTCCTCCTCACCACGGCCGCATTCCAGTGTTAGCCAGTTGCAGTACTTGACCGCACCATACCATGTGACCCCGCCGCACGGGTGCAGCGCGTAAACTGGATTGCCTGTTTCGTCGAGAACATGCCCGTAGCGGTTGCCCTCCTGCTTCAGCGGATCATATGTCAACCTGCTCTGCGCAATGACAAAAAGCTCGTCCCTGCCTTCTGTCATCGACGAATTGAACCAGACGTTGCCAAGCTGGTCGAAGTGCATGTTCGACCCGCGCGCGCTGTTCTGATTCGCCTCAGCACTGTTAAAAAAACGGACTAGCTCATCGTTTGTAGCCTCGTACTTCGACAGATAAAAGTCATACGAGGGACCCTCCGGCTGACCGCCGCCGGGCACAACATTGAACCGGACCCCTGCAGATCTCGACCATATCGACTCAAAGTCATACAGGGCTTCAATAACTATCTCACCACTCGTTCCCAGCCTGTACCGGGCCGACAACTCACGGGTTATACCATCGGATTCGTAGAAAACGCTCGGACGGCTCTGAAGCACCTCGCCCTGCGGGAACGTGCCGACCACATCCCCGCCCTCGTCCACCTTGACCTCAACAACCCCCTCAATTCTCAGCCTGATTCGAGATGGGTCCGCCCCTCGACCCAGTCGAAAAACATACTCCATGCGCTCACCATCGCCATACGTCGCAGAATCTATACCGGGATAAAGCTGACAATACTGACTGGCGGGCTCGGGAGCTTTTTCTCCCTGCTCAGTCTCGGCAGGCTGGAAATAGCGAGTCGGAATGACTTCTCGAGAAAGGGCAATATCGGATACCGAGGGATTATATCCCACTATCAGCAACTTGACGACATGCGGTTCACGAACCGCCACCGCCCCGTTGGTATCCTCACAAAATGCCGGAGGAGCAGCCGCAATCATGCAGAATATAGCGAACAACGCCACGCTCGCTATCGATCTCGAACACCGGATCATTGGGCCTGATTCTCCGAAGCCTGCTCCTCAGCCGGCCTGATCATGACATCAGCTTGCCCCGGCTTCTGATCCATCTCAAAACGAGCAGCCGGCATATGACTTGTGGAATCCCTGAAGAATTGAACATCAGTGCGATCGAGCTCAACCAGTGTTGGACCTTTCTTGGCAATGATGGACACACCGGCACCCGACTGGTCCATCTCGATGATCTTGATTTTCGGATCTTCCTCTTTCTTCCTGGAAAGATCATGCACGTAGACCGAATCGAAGTCGCCGCCGTCAACGGTTGCGGCAACTACCACAGTCTCCTCCTTCCCAATTTCAAGTATGTAGACGTCGTTCCTCACATCCGTGGAACGAAATCCCGTCTCACAGCCCCTGATTCCGATTGATGCCATTCGCATTCTGACCCTGAATCGGTCGGGGTTCAGTTTCGTAATCGCGCCCGTAACCACTCGGCATACGCCTTTTATGAAACGGAGGCCCGCACTGGTAAGAGATGGCTTATCCCTGCGAAATGCATACGCATCAACGGTAAGCTCACTCGATTCGCCAAGCCAGAGAACAGTACCATCAGAAAACTCAACACTGAGTTTTGAGGCTGAGCTACACACCAGCCGGTCAGTCTGGTAAACCGGAGAACCCACCATAAGAGGACGCACGGTACCAGATGGATCGACAGCCTCGGGATTGCCTTTGACGAATTCGGTACGACCAACAGTCGTCCTGGCAAACTGGACAGATCGAGCCGCCTCGAATACGTCCAGCCTGCGAGTGGACACAATTACCGTTCCGGCCTTCAAGATCGAACATAGCTCATCCAGTGAAACGTCCCCGCCTTCTCGCTGAAGCCGGGTCTCCAGATCCGCTTCCTGCCTGGAACGAGGAAGCGAAACAGAGAATACAATCTCAGACAGATCCAACCATTCCGCCGATTCCAGGTTCCTGGACTTACTCACCGCGGCGAGGGTCGGTGGTACTCCGGCCCCGGTAACACTCAGGACAGACAGCTCTCGTTCCGAGTGCCAGTCGGTAGAGATTGGATCGCCCTCGGCTCCCCCTGACTCCAGTGCAACAGAAATCAACTTTGAATTGAGCAGAACGGGCATCTTCGACCCGCCCGGCGCTGGATCAGCTTCCTGACCGAAGATGCATATGAAAACAGGCTGATTCGGAGCCAGCTTTAGCCTGCACAGCATCCGTCCCTCTCGAAGTACGCTCGCATATTCTGAAACTCGCAGGTTGCCCGGAGGCAGAATCAGCACAAATGCCGGATCCTCACCAGGAGCCCCAAGTCCCAGAATCGTCGACGACTTACCGTCATCGCCGAACGCCCTGCACGGAGTCAAGGCAGCAAGACCGAAGGCCACCAAGACCGCCAGCATCGAACGGGATATCGCTTTCGATGAGCTCGTCCTTCTAGCACGCCACACGTGAGATCCTCCATTCCAAAACAATATGCAGACACACCCCAACCCACAGTGGCAAGGGATGAGACTCCCCCGTCA
>SPBP01000304.1 GCA_004525935.1 Lentisphaerales bacterium
CTCTCAAAGACTTTCTGCGCGAAGTCGACGGCAATCGAACTGACCGAGACCCGCCCGCGACAGATGTCCGTCTCGGCATGTACGCGTTTTGCGGCCGTGATAGCTGCCTGGAACAGCTGGTGAAGCTGTTTGCAGTTTGCCTGTAGCTCGGTGGCAATCGCATATGCCTGCTTTACCTGACCGAGAATCTCGGTTTCGCCAACGACCATGGAATTGAGGCTCGAACCGACAGCCATCAGGTGCTCAACCGCCGCCAGATCATTGCGCATGTAGAAGTGTTCCTCGGCATCGCTATCGAGGCTCACTCCGGTGCTCTGTGCAAGAAGGCTGAGCAGGGATTCCTTGTTCAGGTCGGTGTTCTCTGATCCGGCAACATATAACTCGACGCGGTTGCAGGTGGAAAGCAGGGCAGGTTCAGCGCCGGGAAGCTGCTGCATGATATTACGGAGTGCCGCCGGGATATGCGTCGGGGAAAGCGAGAAGCGCTCTCTCAGTTCCAGAGGCGCTGTCTTGAAATTGATGCCCAGTACGGCAAGATTCAGTGTCAATTCCCCATGGCCGTGGTCAGCACAAAGTCGTGAATGCTTTCAGCGATCAGGTGTACGCCGACGAACGTGAACAGAAGGAAGAACAGCCCAACGATGGTTGCAAGCGCCAGTCTTCTTCCATGGCGGTCGGCGCTTGTGCGCATATGCATCAGGACTGCATAAGCGATCCACATCGCGGCAGTTGCGGCGATCTTTGGATCAGTAAGCCACGCCTGGGCGTTACCGCTCAAATGGAGCATGACTGCCCCGGCTACTATGGATATGGTGAGCATTAGCAGGCCGGTTCCGACCTGTTGGCGCATCAGGTGGTCCATCGTTTCAAGGGCAGGGAGTTTCTCAAAGACGGCGCCGAAGCGTTTCCGCTTAAGGTTGTTATCCTGTACGAGATATGTGACTGCCAGGATGCTTGCGAGTGTGAATAAAGCGTAGGCCACAAAGGCGGCAACGATATGAACGTTGAGCAGGACGGCCGGCCACTGATCCGGCAATGCGACAGCCACCCCGGCAGCCGGTGCGCCGACGATGAGCAGTATGGTCACGTATGGCAGGAGAATAGCCGCAATTCCACTTACGCGATGTCTGCGCATCGCGTGGACGTAAACGGCAATGATCGCCAGGGCATAGCAGGTAAATGCTTCGAAGCGACCGAGCGCCGGAAAGCGAGAAGTCTCAATTCCATGAGAAATGAGCACGGCGGCAATGGGTACTGTGCCTATCAACAGCAGGGGCAGCAGGAATCGGTCGATTGACCAGCCAGGCCGAAGAAAGGCCAGCAATGCCAGGATCGACGCAACCAGGAAGGATCCAATGCCTACAATTATCAATATCGTTATCAGATTCACACCGAGAACCTCCACTGGCGCGTGAACGGACGCGGCACGATGCGTTCATTCGTAAGTACTGGTCGGCCTAAGAACGTTAACGTATTGCTCGGCTCGGCGAGACGCCTCGCCCTACCTGAGGATGCCCTGTAACAAGGTAGGGCGAAGCCTCCGGCTGAGCCGTTCAATACGCCAGTGAACTCATGAACCACTGCACTAAGCAACACGCACAACTCGTCCCGAAACACCTCTACGCTCGACTTCTTCAGTGTTTGTCGAGCGCCACATAATAGCACCCGGGCGATTGTTCCTTCAACCACCTATTAGAGCAGCTTCAAGAATACTGTAGCCGTTTTGGCTACTGCATTGCCCATGGTCAGCGTCACACTGCATCGACATAGCTCTGCTATGCCTGCTTCGCGTTCCTTGACCATGAGCAATTCGCAACGCCCCTCCGGCTACACTATTCTTTCAACCGCTCCAGCAGCCTGTCGGACTTCCCGCCAGAGATAGCGCCCTTCTCGGCGGTATGCCTTCCTGTACCTCGTGCGGTTGATGCGCCAATAAAAGGTCTGTTCATTGATCGGCTGTTCAGGATCGGGCCGCACTCTGTCTAAACGAATTAAGGACATACTTATCCTCGGCGACCTTCGCTCGCGTGTTACACGTCACGACATTATGGCGCCCGTAGACCTGCAGGTCGTTCTTGACGCTGCCGCAAGAGACATCGAGGACAAGGCAGAAGAAAGGAAGATTTCACTGGACGTCCAGAGGCAACAGACAACGGTCCTCGGGAGCACAAAACAGCTGACGATTCTATTCTCCAACCTGCTGTCGAACGCAGTGGCATATTCACATGAAGGTGGCAAAATCGAAGTGTTTGCGAGAAAGCACGGCGATGAAGTCACGATATCAGTAGTAGATCATGGGATAGGAATGACGGAAGATGCGCTGCCGAATATCTTTGATGAGTATTTCCGCACTAAAGAGGGGACAAAATTCAACAAGGAGTCGACGGGTCTGGGGTTGACTATTGTGCGGCGAATCGCGCAGAATCTTGGGCTGCCGATCCGAGTCATGAGTGAGGAGGGGGTCGGGACGACGTTTGAAGTGACAATTCCTGTGGCTAAGGAAAGTCTTCCTAGAAGGAGGGGGTCGATGAAAGCACGGATATGAAACGATCGTCGCACATAGCGGCGAAGATGGCCGGAAGCTGGCCAGTTCCGAGCGACCGGATCTTATTTTCCTCGATATGATGATGGAGACCTGGTCGGAGGGGAGCAATGTGGTGATTGCCCTCCGCGTGTCGGTGGAGACGAAGGATACGCCGATCATCCTGGTGTCTTCTGTAAACTTCAGGAACACTATGGCTGACGAAGCACCCGAGGAGGCCATGGAAGTGGATGGCTACATTGTCAAGCCGGTCGAACCCCAGAAGCTGCTTGAGCAGGTCAAAAGTACACTGAAGGCCTAGCCAGCTTCCCTGAACTCTGGACTCTGAACCCCTGAACACTTTCAGCGAAGCTGGCTAGCCCTGTGATGGGGCAGAATCGTTGACAGAACCGAAGGCGTAATGAGGAGACAATCATGAAGATCACACTGAAACACTTCGAGATCGAATTATCCATTGCGGAGGGGCGTTTCCTGGGCGTCGGCGCGGTGCACTACGGCCCGACGCTCCTGCGCAGTCCGCGGTTGCCATGGACGTTCTACACCGAGTCGGATCAGGGCGTGCGCTTTGAAGACTACCGGTTCGCCAAAGTGGTGAAGTCCCGGGGTGGCGGAGCGACGATTGTGTTTACGTCGCAAGGCCGCTGGCTGCCGCGCATTCAGGACGCCGATGCGATGGGCGACGCGCGCATCAAGACGCGCCGGCTGGCTGCGCCGACGGCGACCTTCCGGTGGAGTTTCCGGCCGATCACCGAGCGGATCTGCGAGAACGAGTGGCACGGGCTGGCGATGCGGCTGGAGGTCGAGTCGCCCAGCGTGCCGCTGCACTGGATGATCGAGGACACCACGTGGGAGATCGGCGGCGCGGCGGGTGGGGCGACGCTGATCCAGCAGGATATCTCGACGATGGACCTCGAACAGAGCGTCACACGCAAGGGCGCGTTCAGCACCATCGAGAAGTTCTTCACCGACGGTTGGGGTGGGGCGTATCCGATGGACATGC
>SPBP01000259.1 GCA_004525935.1 Lentisphaerales bacterium
AGCCGTACCGGGGAAAACCCGACGTACGGTTTGATGAGGGGGCTGGAGGAATCGTGCTGTACGAGGGCACCCACCCAGGTGCTTAATGGCCATTGGGGGTCTCAAAAGAGACAATCCGCCAAACGACACACGTGCACGAAGGTTCTACTCTACTCGCTTGAAGGACGCATGAGAAGATTGACGACAACCGAGCACTGTACCGCAGTCTCATGGATGCTATTCCTGCTGGCCTGCGGGATATTCGGCCTCTCCTCCCGTCTTTACACGAGCCTGCTCTGGGCAATGTACGGCAACGTTGACCACCCGCGATCAACGGAGTTCTATCTGACTGCCAGTGCGTGGTACTGGGCACCTCCTCTTGTGGCGGCGGCGGCGATCTGGTTCCTATGGAAGCGGACGACATTCGACAAGACCGGGCTTTATGCGATGGTGGTCATGCATCTGGGGTCGGTCCTGATTTTGGCCTTCACATTTTATGCAGCGGTCAGGCCCTTGTTGACAACGACATGGCGGCTGAGATGAAAGGGAGAAGCGAACCATCGCCTTCACCGTATTCCTCACCCGCGGCGGGTTCGGAATCCGGTGAGGCGTGACGTTCGCTAAGTAAGATACATTGATTCATCCGGCCCCTTATGCTATCTTTGTCGCCATGACTTGGAGGGCGTAGGCCGATGGTGCAGTATGATTTCGAGTGGGACCCGGAGAAAGCCCGACAGAACCGGCGCAAGCATCGCGTGAGTTTCGAGCACGGGGCCACGGTATTTCGTGACCCAAGGGCTGCCTCCCTGTATGATGATGAGCATAGCCAGACGGAGGACAGGTGGATGACCCTGGGTATCTCGGCCGGCGCTGGGCTCCTTGTGGTACACCATACGTTTGAAGAGATCGACGCCACTCATGTGCGAATACGGATATTCTCGTGTCGGAAGGCCACCCCAGACCAGATACGACAGTATGGAGAGTGAATAATGAAAAAGGATTACGACTTCAGCAAAGCAGAACGCGGCAAGTTCTACAATCCGGACGCGACGCTCAACATCCCGGTGTATCTTGACGATGAAGTCCGAGCCTTCATCAGCGTGATCGCAGAGCGGAAACACTCTGACATGGGGCAGGTCGTCAACGACTTACTTCGTTCAGATATGAGCTTGGCGAAAACACTTCGATGAGCGAACCATTGCGTGCACCCTATCGCACGTTCCGCGCGAAGGGTGACGCATCGCGTTCTGCCTGAAGACAGATTGACATTGCGACTCCTTATTGTACAATTGTCTCATGATCGGAGAAAGGAGTCGCAATGGATATTGTAATTGATGCTTCGGCGATTCTCGCCGTCATTGTGGATGAACCGGAGCGGGATCGTATTGTCGAGCTGACCACCGGACATAACCTGGTGGGGCCGGGGTCGATCCCATGGGAAATTGGAAACGCATTCACGTCGATGCTGAAGCAACATCGACTGAGCCTGAAGGAAGCCAAGCAAGGCTTGAGCATCTTCCAGTCTGTTCCGATTCGATACCTGGCGGTGGACCTGGAGAATGCAGTGTCAATTGCTCACGCGAATAATCTGTACGCATACGACGCGTACTTCCTTGACTGCGCGGCGCGGCACGCCGCGCCGCTTCTGACTCTTGATCGCCCGCTGAAAACAGCGGCCGACACGATTGGTGTTCACGTTTTGGAGGTCTGAACTATGCAAGTCTATACATATTCCGAAGCTCGGCAGAAACTCGCAAGCGTACTGGACAAGGCTGAAGTGTCAGGCAAAGTGCTGATCCGGCGGAAGGATGGGCGAACGTTCTCTCTTTCGCCGGAGCGCACGGGAAAGTCTCCGATGGACGTTCCATCCATCAAGGCACGCGTCACAACAGACGAGCTTATCTCCCTCGTCAGGAAGGAGAGAGGCAGAACAACTGCGTCCACGCGATTCCTGAAAGGCCGCGGACGGCCTTCCAGAAACGCGTGACGCAATCCGTTGGCAATCGGATGATGAACCTACTTGGTACGGCTCTTGGGGCATGGCGCCGCCGCTGGCGTGTCCGGGTCCTTCTCCTGGCGATACTCATCGCAGCTGTCGCGGGTGCAATCCCGACATCGGGCCTCTGGTCGGCGTGGTGGCATCACGTCTTGTATTGGGAGAAGCCTCTGCCGTCCTCCCAGCATTTCTTCGCCTGCATCCGTGACGCAGACCGGTTGGTAGTGCGCGATGGTGGTTTCAACTGCTGTACCAGTGTCAGAAGGAACTCTGTTCTATTCACAATCACGGATCCAGCAGAACTGGGCAATCTTCGTACGCACATTCAGTTCGTGCCATTCACGAATGAACTGACGGGGGGCTGTCTTTGCTGCGGTTGGCCAGGTCTCGATTGGTACAAGGGCCGGAGCCGATTGGCACTGACTTCCGTGCAACACGGCCATGCCATTCGATGGAAGCAGTTCGGCACATCGGGTTTGGGTCCTTTCCGGCATGGCGGTGATGTCCCGTTGACCATCGAGTCAACCATTTGGTTGACCAAATGGTTGCGTGACCATGGAGTCACTAATGACGCAGACTATTCAGAAGAACGGATTGTCAGACTACAAGGAATTGCCAACAAGACCTTCGAAGCTATCGGCACTAACGCGCCGAAGCCTCAAGGTTGACGTTCGGTCAAGAAATGAAGAAGATCATTGTCATAGCAATTGTCGCGGTGCTTTCGGGATGTGCTCATCCTCAAGCCACGCTTGTGATCAAGAATCTCGACGGGCATCAACGCGTCAATAGTTTCACTCCCACACGCGACCTGCTCATTGATCCAGAGGGCTATCCCTTCGTTGGGGTTTCCACCAATCAAGCGGTCTCCCGTTGGCAGATTCATCCCGACGCACCGCTTGGCAAGGTCGCCATGTTGACCGCCACGTTGACTGAAGACGAGCGGATCGAACTCTGGACATCTCAGGGCATCTTCATAGTCGGAGCGCCTCTGTACGGCGGTCGTCGCCTGCCCTGGTTTGGCACGACAGACGTTGAGTACCGAGTCAAAGGCAACAGCATCAGCAAGAACGATAAGTTCTGGGCAACGGCAGGCTCCTCCAAGGATTCTGCAAGGAGAATCCTTGCCGACCTTGCACCTCAATCCAATCTGGGTTTCGTGAATCTGTATTTCGACTTCGCTCCTTCGTCCTCATGGGCAGAAGCTGAGTCTGCCATCTGCACCGTATTGCCACATCTTGACGGGATGCGAGGTCTTTGGCTCGGTGTCGAGAAGAAAGGAACCGTGACTTTGCACTTTCACGATGTCTGGAAGAAACAATGGAGAGAAGACCGAACCAAGCCCTGAAGCGTACGCGTCAATAGCCGCGCCGCTTAGGGCAAACGTTCGGCAGGAAAACGATGAGATTACTTTGCATTGCGTTGGTACTGGTGCTCGGTGGCGGCTGTGCACGGCAGTCGGTGATCGCGATACGAATCGAAGGGAACCAACAGTACGTGTTGCAGGAGAAACTCGTTGATTGGGACGGCCTCGCCGAGGCATGCGTCAAGAGATTCAACCGCTTCGGTCCCTGTCCGGTGATTATTGAAGCGCCTGCCGGAACCAGGCATGAGGAGTTCCGCACCGCCCTTGACGCATGCCTGCGAGCCGGACACTGGCGGTACTCGGCCGCCTTGCCCTCGCAATCCCCTGTCACGTTCCCTCTCCTCGTCTCGGGACAGGATGAATGGGAGTGGCAGGGCTTGATCGGACTGGAGACGGAGGAGTGGAGTGTGGACACGAACCGCGTCGTTGACATTCTCCTCATCGGCGACACGATTCGAGTCGACGGACAGGAAAGGGATCTCGACGCCATACTCCATGACCTGGCGCTGCCGCTCGGTGCACGTACCAATGTGGTGTTTAGATGCACGCGTGATGCGAAGCACGGAGACGTTGTCTCCATGCTTCGCGTTTGCCAGAGCAACAAGCTGCGCCATGTGGTGTTGAGCATGTGAGAAAGAGCCGAACAAGACAAATGCAGGATATTGTCGCGTAGCCGCGCCAAATCCTGATTTGCGGCGTTGGTGCGCCACGCTGGCGCACGTATCTAGCGGGGTGCAAGTCCCCGTTGCGGCAAGTCTAACTCCTTGCCGTATATCGAGTGTTGGACCTCCGGCGGAGCCGGAAGGCGAACAAAGGAGGTTAAGCGTACACAGGGA
>SPBP01000023.1 GCA_004525935.1 Lentisphaerales bacterium
GCACGCCTGTGTACGCCTACACCCATCCAACCCGAAGGCGCCTACACTACGTACGCTCGCAAACTGCGTATAAGCCAACCAGCGCTTACGAAAGGCCACCAATATCCACACGACCCAACCCCGAAGGCAGCAAGTGCTAGCGGCGACTGCCATCGCCGATGCCGGTCCAGGTGACGACAACTATCCCACTGCACGGCTCGCCCGCCTGCTTCAGCCGACCCATAAGCATCGTCCGCATGACCTCGGCGTCGACGGGCTCGCGCGAAGAAGGGGTGGCCAGAAAGGCATATGAGACCGCGCCCCTCGCATCGATCTCCACAAACACGCGCGCTTCCCACGGGTCCTCTGTCCGCACGGGGCCGGATGCGGAGAGAAGACCGGCCTCGAACCCTCTGCCGATCAAATTACCCGTCGGCTCAATAGACAGCACACCCGGCCTTATGTGTCTGCCGGGCGCGTATGCGGGGGGCTCGACCGGCTCAGGCCGGTATTGCAGATCAATCGTGGCAGATGCGTGGAACGAAACATTGTCGGCGAGGGCGGGGCTCTTCCTGACACTGCTTTCGGACCTGCCAAAGATCCGGGCGGCATCGCCCCTGATCGGTTTGAACGAGGCGTCGCCGGGTGGCTCCTCCCTGAGCACGCTGCTGAATCCCGGCTTAGACGGCAACGCAATAAGGGTGGGGGACCATGGGGAAGATTCGGTGTCACGGGCATCGACGATCAGACGAATTGTTGGCGGCTTAGCCGGCAACCAGCCGGCCGTTGCCGGCTTGCCGGGCAACAGCATTACGATCAACACTCCCGCGGCGGCAAGTGCAAGCACCTGCAGGAGTTCATGCCCACCACCACCCTTTGTTTTGTCAGCGTTCACCGGCAACGTTCTCGGGCTGCCTGGTTGCCAGGTCCACTGAAGCGAAACCCGCGGCCCGCGCTATTTCGCAGAGGTCAATAATTGTGCCGTGTTGCACGTGCTTATCCGCCTCGATAGTGAAAGGCATCTCGGTGTGGGTGCGAGCAGCCTGTGCCACGCGGCGCATGAGTCTTCTCATGGCCGCCCCATCACCAACGGCAAACGGCTCATCATCAAAGAAGATCATTTCCCTGCGCTCCCCGTTTTCCGCGTGCGATAGGATCACGGCTGCAAGACCGAGCCTGATCCCGGAAGATGCGTGCGCCGGCGGCAATTCAACTGACAGCCCGGGTTTCAACACGGCGCGTGAAGCGAACATGGCGACCAGCAGGATCAGAAGCGCCCCATCGATCCACGGGGCCGTCCCGATCAGTCCGCCGCCGATCCTGGCTTTCGGTCTGTACCGTGACCGCAGGCCCGTACGGATCCAGCCGTATTTCTTTTCCTCGAGCTTCATCTCACGCAATTCCTTCTAAATTCATCCTGCCCCTGCATTCTAGTGTTCAGTGTTCAGGTTTCGGGTGTCAGGAGCCAACATACTCACACACTCACATACATTCAGGTCCCCCTTGTGTCTTTTGTGCCTCTTTCCACCAGAGGCGGACAAGCGTGGCTATCAATATCGGCGTTCATCTGCGTTTGTCGGCGGTTGCATCCTTTGTGGTCCTATTCTTCCCATTCTTGGCCGCGCTTGAGAAGAAGGCTACCAGTTGAGAAGACGCCCGTTCCATGTCAATCACCAGCGCCTCGATCTTGCCCGCAAGCAGGTTGTAGAACGCATAACATGGTATGCCCACGGCAAGCCCGGCAGCAGTGGTCGCCAGGGCCTGGTTAAGGCCCTCTGACATGAGCGAGGCTTCCCAGTGCCATTGACTGCCAGCGAATCCGCCGACCAGTGTCCTGAGCGCGAGCACTGTGCCGAGCAGACCAAGCAACGGCGCGATCTGCGCAACAGTGGCGATCGCTCCCAGCCGTATTTCCAGCCGCGAGATCTCGGACAGGCCGGCATCATTCACGCTTGCCTCCAGGAATTCATGTCCGCTGTCGCGATGAAGTATTGACGTCTGTACGACCCGGGCAACGGGGCCGGGCGTCTCCTCGCAGATCGCGAGCGCCTCCTCAATATTGTTCCGCCTCAGTATGTTCAGGATGCCCCCGACAAAATCGTCCGACTTGATCTTCGCCCTGTGCAGATGAAAACCGCGTTCGACAAACGCAATGAATCCCACAAGGCCACACACCATGATTACCCACAGCATTGGCCCGCTCTCATACAGAAGTTGGCGCATAATCAGGTTCCTCCGGCCCAGCTGCCGCGCCCGGGAAGGTCCCACGGGCTCGTCATATGGGCATTTTCAATTCGGCCTCTCGTGTTGTCAGTAAAACAGTATCAAATGCTTGAGTCGAATCTTTCTGATTCTTTCCGTGGCTTCGTCAGATGCCGGCACCCCGGCATCCACGACACGCCTGAGCAGTCGAACGGCCTCGCGCCATCGTTTCTGGCCCTCAAGGTAGTCAACGGCATCAAATGCGGCACGTGTGAACCACACCTCGGATGCCGGGGTGAAGATCGAACCGTTGCTCGCGTTTTCGAAATAGGCAAGAACCACCTTCGTGTAGTAGTGGTCAAACGCTTCATCATGACGTTTCAGTTTCTGTAAGCAACGCCCTATCTTGTACTGGGCCTGGAGCTGGAGATCCGCAGATGCGGCTTCACTGTTGATCACCATGTTGTAGGACGTCATTGCATCAACGTAGCGGTTCGTGTCGTCGGACCCCAGTGCGAATTGGCAGTCACCTTTCCTGCCCCATGCCGAATCAATGAGATAGCTGTCCGGGTACTTGTTGATGAGCTCTTCGAAGATCAGGATTGCACTGGCGAATTTCCCGAGCTCGGTGAGTGCATCGCCCTGGGAATAGCGGGCCTGCGCCACTTTTGAGGTGCCGGGATACTTTTTGATGAGCTCAACCAGATGTTCCGTGGAGCGGAGGTATTCCTTCTGCCGGCTCGCCGTGGCGCCGGCCCTGAGCAGTGCCGTGGCCGCAAGCGGGTGATCGTCGAACTTCTGGGCGAGTGACAGAAAGACCTCCTCCGCCGCAGCATTCTCGCCGTGCGTGAAAAGGTATTCACCGATCCACAAAATGACTTCAGGCGTCCACGTTGAGTTCGGGAATCGCTCCACGAATTGCTTGCAGGTTGCCAGCGCTTCTTGTTCCCTGCCCATCATCTGGTGACACCAGCCACGCATGTAGAAAGCCTGTTCCGCGAAGCGGCTGTCCGGCGAGAGTGCAACGACCCGCTCGAAATCTTCGAGTGCGGTTTCGAACCGGAGCATGCGATAGCAGATCAGGCCATGCGCGTGCAGGGCGCTGACGTATAGGGCCGTGTTCGAAGCTACGCCCATCACTCGTTCGTATTCAGCGAGCGCTGCCAGGTGATGGCCTTCGTCTTCGCGCAGCTCTGCAATTCGAAGAAGGGCGCGGGTTGAAAAAGGGGCGTTGGGGTATGCTACCAGCAGGTCACGAAACAGGTCTTCGGCCTCGGTGAGCTGGCCCGAACGCGCGCGACTTTCGGCTATCTGGAAGAGGGCCTGCGGTACAAGCGGGGAATCGGGGAACTCCCTCGCGAGCCGACCGTACGTCTCCGTTGCAAGGGTGAACTGGCTGTTGTTAAAGAAGGAATCAGCGACCTTCAGCAGGTGTTCTGCTTTTGTTGCCGGATCCTCGGAAAGTTCGTAGGCTTTCTGGAACAGGTCCGCTGCCTCGGCGAACCGCGGCTCGGCAAGCGATGAGAGGGCCCAGCCCCTGCCGCTCAACGCACGCGCGTTGCCTTCCCTGTCTGAAAAAGTATCCAGGTAGAACTGGTATTCAATGGCCGCTCGCTCGAAATTGCCACCGTCGAGGTGAGCGTCGGCAATGGCCAGTTGCAGAGAGCCCGATATGTCAGCCCCGGGATCAGAGGATATGGAGGCCTTGAGCATCTTCGCACCTTCGTCCAGCAGTCCCAGCTTCAGCAACAACCCGCCAAGCCTGATCATCCCCCGGTTCTTGAGTGCCGGATCGCGGGCGAGCGAGATTCCGGTGGAAAGCAGGTTCGTTGCGCTGCCGAATACACCGTCGGCGATCCGAATTTCGGCCAGCGAAAAACACGCGTCAGCGCGGAACTCCGGCACTGCATTGACGTCACCCGCCAGTTCTGAAAGGAGCTCGGCGGCCACCGGGGTTTTACCGTCCGCGGCCAGGAGCCGGCCGAGGATGCAGCGTCCTTCCTGCCCCGCCGGTGTAGCGGGCGCTTTGTCGGTCAGCGCGGTGAGGACATCACGCGCCTTCAATGGTTGTCCGGTAGCCATCAGGGCACGGGCCCAGTCAAGCAGGTTGCCGGCGGCTTCGGGGGAATCCGGGAAGTCGGCCTCGATCCGCTCGAATGTAGCCATCGCCTCGTTGGTTTGGCCGACCGCGAGAAAACATTTTGAACGGAGCCGTTCGGCCCGTACCAGGCAGTTAGTGTCGGAGCAGTCGTCTCCTATCCTGCCAAGATCAGACAGAACCCTCTCGTACTTCTTGAGTTCATAGTTGGCCATAGCGCGCCAGAAGACGAACTCGGGTTCTTTCGATGAACCCAATTGCCGGAGCATGATGTCGTATTTCTGTTGGCCATAGAGGGACTGGACAAGGAGAATGGTCGCAGCCTCCGCTTCGGGAGAGCGTTTCTTCACGGTGCCAAGGTAAGCTTCGAAGTTCTTCACCGCGATGTCATAGAACCCGTCCTCAAGTGCGGCCCTTCCCGTGCGAAGTGCAGCGTCGGGCGAAGGCCGTTCGGCCGGGCAGAGCACGGGCAACATGAACAGAACAACCGCCAGGTTCAGGGAGAACCTGATCATATTCGAGGACGAAGGACGAGGACGATTACGATTACAATTCATAACGAATCCTGACACCTGACACCCACCTACAACAATCCCTGGAGCAATTGGCCGGTGTGAGAGCGGTTGCTGCGGGCGACCGTTTCGGGGGTGCCGCACGCCACCACCTCACCACCTTCATCGCCGCCCTCCGGCCCGAGGTCGATAATGTAATCGGCGTTCTTGATGACGTCCAGATTATGTTCAATTACAACTATCGTATTCCCCGCGTCCCGAAGCCGGGTCAGCACGGAAAGAAGCCTGTGAACGTCGGCAAAATGAAGGCCGGTCGTCGGTTCGTCCAGCAGGTACATGGTCCGACCCGTGGCCACCTTGCTCAATTCGGCGGACAGCTTGACCCGCTGTGCCTCGCCGCCGGACAGGGTCGTTGCCGACTGGCCTAGCTGCAGGTATCCGAGACCGACCTCCGAAAGAGTTCTGAGGGAGCGGGCGATTGTCGGGATATTCCGGAAGAAATCGAGCGCCTCATCAATGGTCATCGCGAGCACATCGGCAATGTTCTTCCCGTCGTATCGAATTTCGAGCGTTTCCGTATTGTATCGCATGCCCCGGCATTGCTCGCATGTGACGTAGACGTCGGGCAGGAAGTGCATCTCAATGCGGAGAATGCCGTCGCCTCTGCATCGTTCGCAACGACCGCCTTTGACGTTGAAACTATATCTGCCGGGGAGGTATCCGCGGACCTTCGAAGCCGGCAGGCCTGCAAACAGGCTCCGAATAAACCCGAAGGCGCCGGTGTACGTGGCCGGGTTGCTGCGTGGGGTGCGCCCGATCGGCGCCTGGTCGATAACCACAACCTTGTCCAGTGACTGGATTCCGCTGATGCGCTTGTGTTTGCCGGGATGTTCCTTTGACTTGTGGAAATGCCGGAACAACGAGCGTCTGAGAATATCGTCGACCAGCGTGCTCTTGCCGCTGCCGGATACGCCGGTAACGCACACGAACAGGCCAAGTGGAATCCGGACGGTGAGGTTCTTCAGGTTGTTCTCGGAGGCCCCTGTTATTTCGAGATGCTCCTTCGTTGGTTTCAGGCGTTTGCGTGGCACGTTTATGCTTGTATCACCCTTGAGGTAGTGGGCTGTCAACGATCGCGTGTCGGCGAGCAATGTCTCCAGTGAGCCCTGGCAGACAACTTCACCGCCATGCCGCCCGGCGCCGGGACCCAGGTCCACTATGTAGTCTGCCGCGCGTATGGTGTCCGCGTCGTGCTCAACGATCACCACGGTGTTGCCACGATCGCGCAGGTTCTTCAGTGCATCAAGCAGTCGCCGGTTGTCCCTGCTGTGCAGGCCGATGGTGGGTTCGTCGAGCACATATAACACACCGGTCAGCCCCGAACCTATCTGTGTGGCAAGCCGGATCCTCTGCTCTTCGCCTCCCGATAACGTGCCGCTCTCTCGGTCCAGCGTCTGATAACCGAGCCCGACATCCGCCATGAACGACAAGCGTTCCAGGATCTCCTTGAGCACCTCCTTGACAATCACCTGCTGATCGTCAGTGAGCTGAAGAGCCCCGAAGAACGTAAGCGCATCCCTGATCGACATGCCGGTGGCGTCGGCTATGTTCTGATCATCGATCGTGCAGGCCAGGACTTCCGGTTTCAACCTGGCGCCTTTGCAGTCGGCGCAGAGCTGGCGGTTCATATAGCCGCGCAACCGTTGGCGGACAAGATCACTGTCAGTCTCGGCGTAACGTCTTGCAAGATTCGGGAGGATTCCTTCGAAAGGTTTTGAAAGAGTGCGGTGCGCTCCACCGCGCCAGAAACCGAACTCGATGCTCTCGTCACCGGACCCGTTCAGAAGTGTGGTGCTGAGCTTGGACGGCAAGTCCTTGAACGGGGTGTCGAGGCTGAAGGCGTAGTGCTTCGCAAGGGAACGAAGAACCCGATTGTAATACATAATCAACCGTCTCCCGCCACGCCGCCACGCATGAATGGCCCCGTCGCTTATGGATAGAGATGCGTCCGGTATGATGAGGTCCGTGTCAAAGAAAAGGCTGGTTCCGAGACCGGCACAGGTCGGGCATGCGCCGTAATGGCTGTTGAACGAAAAATGCCTGGGCGATAGTTCCTCGAAACTTATTCCGCAATCCGTGCAGGCGAACTTTTCTGAATAGATCGTGGATTGCCAGTCGTCTTCTTTCGAGGCTTCGGTCCTGGTCATGGCGACAAGCATGCCGTTCCCGTGTTTCAGCGCGAGCTCGACCGAATCGGTCAGGCGGGACCGGATCCTGCTGGTGATTATGAGGCGGTCGACTACGACTTCAATGCTGTGGCTTCGCCTGGCGTCCAGCTCGGGTGGGTTGTCCAGTTCCGCAAAGGCGCCGTCCACCATTACACGCACAAAACCGTTCTTCCTGGCAGATTCGAAGACTCCTTCGTGCCGTCCCTTTCTGCCGCGAATGAGCGGGGCGAGCAGTACCACCCTGGTCCGGTTTGGCGCCTTCGTGAGGAGGTCGACAATTCCTTCGGCGCTCTGACGGGAAACGGTCTTTGCGCACTTGGGACAATGGGGAGTCCCGATGCTGGCAAACAAAAGCCTCAGGTAGTCGTGGACCTCTGTCGCCGTCGCCACGGTGGAACGCGGATTCCCGCCCGCGGTGCGCTGTTCTATCGAGATGGCGGGAGAGAGTCCTTCGATGTAGTCGACATCCGGCTTCTGCATCCTGTCGAGAAATTGACGCGCATAGGCGGAGAGGCTCTCGACGTATCGGCGCTGACCTTCGGCATAGAGAGTGTCAAAGGCGAGTGAAGACTTGCCGGAGCCGCTCAAGCCGGTGATGACGGTCATCTTGCCGCGCGGAATGCGCACCGTGATGTTCTTCAGGTTGTGCTGCCGGCAACCCGACACAACTATCCAGTCAATACTCATATCTCTTCACCCGACACCCGACAATCTTCCGGCTGGCGCAGAAAACGAATAACATACACAGGATAACCCATATGCCGGAACAGGGAAATAGCGGAGTTCAGGTTTGTGTTTCCGCCAGGGAGCGGACAGGTGTCAGGTTTCATGTGTCAGGAACCTCACACGTCCCACTCGTCAGAGGCGTCCGACAAAACCCCATCACTCCCGAGCGAGGATCTTGTCTGTGCCTTTTGCGCCTCTTGTGGCTAGTCTTCGTCGTCGGCATCCGCGGTTCTTCGCGTTCTTCGCGCCTGCCCCGGGTTCATCCCGGGGATCTTCCGTGAAACATCAGTTCTGCGTTCTTCCTGACACCCGAAACCTGATTGAACATTCGAGGACCAGCCTCCGTCTCCCGACTCTCTTCGAGGACGAGGACGATTGAAACCCTGAACACTGTCCGCCAAAGGCGAAGGCGGGTGCCAAGGCACTGCGGATTTGGCAGCGCGCCTGAATCGTAATCGTCCTCGTCCTCAGTGAGCGGAGCGAACGGTCCTCGTCCTCGAATGTCGAGTCAGGTGTGAGGGAACTGCTTGTGTGAGCATAAGGAAGAGGCTTGGTGGAAAAGGCTTCTTGCGCTGGCGCGCAAAATGCAGTCGATCAGACGATCTTGACGAGATGGAATGTCTTGCGGCCGGACCGCAGGACGAGCGCCCTGCCGTCGACAATGTCGGAACTCCCGATCTTCGCGTCTGCGTTCGGAACCCGTACGCTGTTGACATAGAGCCCGCCACCGGCAATTAGTCGCCGGGCTTCTCCCTTGCTGCTGCATGCGCCACTCTTTGCTGCGACATCCACGACGAGTGTCCCCACCACTTCCGTCATCGCCAATTCACAGGAAGGTACGTCGGCAAAAACACGGAGCAGGTCATCTGCACAGAGCCCCTCTACAGAGCCGCCAAACAGAACGTTGCTCGCCTGTTGTGCCGCCGCCAGCCCGCTTTCCCCGTGTACCATGCGGGTCAATTCAGAAGCCAGTCGGTTCTGGGCAGCGCGCTCCCCGGGCTTCTCAGCCGTTGCGCGAGCCAACTCCTCTATTTCCGAGACGGGCACAAAAGTGAACATCTTGAGAAAGCGGACGACGTCCGCGTCGGTTGTGCGCAGGAAGAACTGGTAGAAGTCGTAGCACGAAGTCTTCCGTTGATCGAGGAAGACGGCGTTGCCCTCACTCTTCCCGAACTTCTGGCCGCTGCTGTCCTCTACGAGCGGGAATGTCACACCGAATGCTTCAGTGCCCCGCAACCTGCGTATCAGGTCTATGCCGGCAGTGATGTTGCCCCACTGATCGGAACCCCCGACCTGGACGGTACAGTTTTCAGTGTCGTAGAGGTGCAGAAAATCATAGCTTTGCAGCAGTTGATAGCTGAACTCGGCAAAGCTCATGCCGTCTTCCCCCTGGAGGCGGGCCCGGACACTTTCCTTGTTCAGCATGGTGCCGAGGCGGAAGTGCTTGCCGATATCCCTGATGAAATCGACAAATGAGAAATTGCGCATCCAGTCATTGTTGTTGACGATAGTGGCGGGTGCGGCAGGATCATCGAAATCGAGGAACCGGGAAAGGTTCTCGCGAATGCCTTGCAGGTTGCGTTCGACTTCTTCGCTGTCGAGCAGATCACGCTCGGAACTCTTGCCGGACGGATCGCCTATCAACCCGGTAGCGCCACCTACAACGGCAATGACTTTGTGTCCGCACCGTTGAAAGTGAGCCAGACCCAGGACGGCAATCAGGTTGCCTGCCTGGAGGCTGGGGGAGGTGGGGTCGAATCCGGCATAGGCCACCACGGGGCCGTCCACGGATTTCCTGATGTCGGGGCTCGTTACGGCTTCGAGCAGGCCACGCTCTTCAAGAACATCTATGACATTAGCAGTCACTGAAATCTCCAGATTGCCGATGATTATTACACAAGCCGTGCATGGAACGCAACCGGATCCGGACTTGCGCAGCGCCGCCGAATGGGCGGCCGGGTTTTCAGGTGTCAGTGTTCAGGTTTCAGAGGGGAAATGGCCTGGCGAAGTCGCCCCGATCCCGGAGTCGGGGTGCCGAACCGTGATGTGAAGCGTGAATATACGGGAAAGACAGAAAGTCGAGTCGTGGCGCGCGCCTTCCCGCTCACACACTCTCATACCCACACACGCGGCGCGCTGATGGCTCATTGCGCCAGAATTGTGCTCAAGTAAGCGCCGCTCCGGCCTATTCCTCGTCCTTCGGCGCTGCGCCCGGGCGCCACTCCTCGCCACCTTTGCCCGTGCCCAGTGCAGCGTCGAGCGCGCCGGCCAGGTCAACCATGTCATCGCCTCGCCTGAGACCGGAGATTATTTCGTCCTTCTGCTTGTCAAACTCTTCATCCGGCATGGAGACGGCCTTGATGCTCAATCCGATCCTGCGTTCGGAAGGATCGACCTTGACGACACGGGCCTCGACCTCCTGGCCTTCCGCCAGGGCGCTGTCGACCTTGTCGACATGCGTATCGCTGATCTGCGAGATGTGCACGAGCCCCTCGACACCTTCCTCGATCTCCACAAAGGCGCCGAAAGTTGCGATTGTCGTGACCTTGCCGATTACCCGTTGGCCGACGGTGTAACGGGCTTCTATGTTAGACCACGGATCGTCCTGCGTCTGTTTCAAGCCGAGGCTGATCCTGCGATTCGAAGCGTCCACCTCAAGAATGACCGCATCGACGAGATCGCTCTTCTTCAGGACCTCCGACGGATGATTGATCTTGCGGGTCCATGACATGTCCGAGACATGAATCATGCCGTCAATACCGTCGTCAAGTTCCACAAAAGCGCCGTAAGATGTGAAATTGCGAACGCTTCCCTGGATTCGGTCGCCGACCTTGTATTTCTGTGCGGCCAGTTCCCAGGGATTCTGTTCCGTCTGCCTGATGCCCAGGGCGATCTTCTGTTCATCCTTGTTCATATTGAGAACAACGACGTCGACCATGTCGCCAACGGCCAGCACGTCGGATGCCCGCGCGATCCGGCGGGTCCAGGATATTTCTGAAACGTGTACGAGCCCTTCGACGCCCTGCTCAATTTCCACGAAAGCACCGTATGGCACCAGGTTCACGACGCGACCCTTGATACGTGTGCCCACAGAGTACTTCGTCTCAATATCGTTCCACGGGTTCGCGACTTTCTGCTTCATTCCGAGTGAGACCCGTTCCTTCTCAAGATCTATGTCGAGAATCACAACCTCAAGGTCCTGTCCCACGCTGACGAGCTCCGACGGATGATTCACGCGACCCCAACCCATGTCGGTGATGTGCAGCAGGCCATCCATGCCGTCCAGGTCCACGAACACTCCGAAATCGGTGATGTTCTTCGCGACACCCTTTCGAAGCTGACCGATACTGATTTCCGCCAAGAGTTTCTTCTTCTTTTCCCGGAGCTGGTCTTCGATCAACTCGCGGCGGGACACGACGATGTTGCGTCGCTCGGGATTGATCTTCACGACCTTCATCTGGATCGTCTGGCCCAGCAGCCGGTCAACGTCGCGCATGGGCGAAACATCAATCTGGGAACCCGGCAGAAATGCGTCAACCCCGGCTACGTCAACAATCAGACCGCCCTTGACGCGGGACCTGACCTTGCCCTCGATAGTGCTGCCCTCGCGGCAGGTCTCGGCGATGTTGTCCCACCGGATCTTCAGTTCTGCTTTTTGCTTGCTCAGGACCACCATGCCGTCATCGTTTTCGATTTCCTCAAGCAGCACATCCAGCGAGTCCCCGGCTTTTACTTCGGAAATGTTCGAAAATTCACTGCCCGGGACAATGCCCTCCGACTTGTAGCCTATGTCGACCAGGACCTGGTTGGAACGGACTTCCAGTACAGTGCCAGACACAATGGAACCGACAATGAAGTTCTTGAGGGTCTCATCATACATCCGGGACATTGCTACACGGTCATCAGCGCCGAATTGCGCCATGTCAAACTTGATCTTCTTCTTGGGTTCAGTTGTTGTCATGATTGGGTTTTCCATTTCTTTCTACGTTCTTCTTTGTTTCGCCGCGACCCCTTGACCGCACGAGAGCGGTACCCACCTGGGAACCGCGAAGGACCTCGAGCGAGGAGTACCTGCGAGGTCAGGACAAGGAGGTCCTGGCCTGCGCGACAATCTTGTCAAAGCCCTCGGCATCGTGAATCGCGATTTCCGAGAGCATCTTTCGGTTCAAGCCGACATTGGCCTTCGTCAGACCTTCGATCAGTCGGCTATAGGAAATTTTCCGAGCGCGGCATGCAGCCGAAAGACGGACAATCCAGAGGCTTCTGTAAGATCTTTTCTTCTGCTTGCGATGTATTGTCGCAAGTCGCATTGCGCGATCGACGGCTTCGGAGGCCTGTCGGATCAGTTTGCTTCGCGCACCCCGGAATCCGCGGGCTTGGCGAAGTATGCGTTTTCTTCTTTTTCGTGAGGCCGGTGCGTTGGTTACTCTGGGCATGGTTCTGCAGACTCCTACTGTAACAAGGTGAGGATGCGTTTTTCGTCGGCCGGGCACACGATGCCGGCCTTTCTCAAACCGCGCTTCCTTTTTCTGGTTTTTCCGCTCAGCAAATGTCCTCGGCCGGCATGAGCATACTTGACCTTGCCGGAGGCCGTTATCTTGAACCGTTTTGCGGCGGCTTTCTTAGTCTTCTTCTTAGGCATGACATACCTTTACACATTAGGTTTCCCCCTTGTGACAGGGAGACTCAAAGGGAGGCAGCCTATCGAAGCTGTCCGGGGCGAGTCCAGCCATTTCTGGCAAAAAAGGGTGATACTTGCCGGGAAACGACATGGCAAAGGCTCGGCTTAAACCGACCGAACTATGTTGCATGGCTGAAAACCACCCGAAACCGCCTATTTTGAAGGCTTAGGCGCTATCGGCGAGAGCACTCCGAAGATGCCGCGCCCAATCACCCTGGGCCTCGATTCGACGGTGGCGATGGGCTCGCAGTCCTTTGTAACACGCTCGATAACCTGGAAGCCGAGATCGCGATGAGCATTCTCGCGACCCCTGAAAAACAAGGATATCTTGACCTTGTGCCCTTTCCCGAGAAACTCCCGGATATGGCTCAGCTTCGTCTGGTAATCGTGCTCCTCAACATTTGCATGGAACTTGATTTCCTTCAGCGAGAGGTTGTGCTGCCGCTTCTTGGCAAGCCGTTCCTTCCTCTGTTCCTCGTACCGGTATTTACCGTAATCCATTATCCGGCAGACCGGCGGGTCCGCGTTGGGCGACACCTCCACCAGGTCGAGCTGACACTGGCTGGCGAGGCCCTTCGCCTGCTGCGTCGGGATTACGCCGAGCATCTTGCCGTCGGCATCAATACAACGCACCGTGGGGACCCTGATTCTATGGTTTGTTCTTATGAACGAGCGAATAACCCGCCTCCTTTTTTGTGCCCGCAGTGCGGACAGCAGGGCCCTGAACCCGCTGCCTCGCTGCCGCAAGGCCTTGTCTCCTGACGCTACCGCATGCTTCCCGTCTCTTCTTTGAGTCTTTCAAGAAAATCAGCGACGGACATTTCGCCCTCGCGTCCGCCTGCCCGGCTTCGCACAGAAAGCGTACCCGCTTCCTGTTCCTTGGGCCCCAGCACGAGCATGTACGGAACCTTCTGAAGCTGGGCGTCCCGGATCTTGGCGTTTACTGTTTCGGACCGGAGATCCGCCGACGAACGATATCCTGCCTGCCGCAAACGGTCGCGGAGATCGCAGGCATGTTCGTGTTGCCTGTCGGTCAAAGGAAGTACACGGACCTGTTCCGGCGCAAGCCACAATGGAAATGCGCCGGCATAATGCTCGATAAGCACGCCGAAGAACCGCTCAAGACTTCCGAGCAGTGCACGATGTACTATGTATGGCCTGTGTTCCTTGCCGTCTTCTCCTACGTAGGTCATGTCGAACCGTTCGGGCATGTTGAAATCGAACTGGATTGTCGTCATTTGCCACAGCCGGCCTATGGCATCACGCACTTTCATGTCGATCTTCGGGCCGTAGAATGCGCCGCCGCCCGGGTCCATTTCTGATTCTATTGATTCGGATTTCAGCGCATTTTCGAGGGACCTGGTTGCCTGGTCCCAGCGTCCCGAGTCGCCAACCGCCTTTGCCGGCTTCGTGGCCAGGTGAGCCTTGATCTCGCTGAACCCGAATGCTTTCCACATCCTAAGGGCGAAACGAACCGCTTCCCGCACATCGCCTTCCACCTGTTCGGGGGTGCAGATGATGTGTGCATCGTCCTGCGTGAAACCACGAACCCGCAGAAGACCGTGAAGAACGCCCGACTTCTCATACCGGTATACCGTGCCCAGTTCAGCCCAGCGCAGGGGCAGGTCGCGGTATGAGTACTTGTGCGCCTTGTAGACCTGTATGTGGAACGGGCAATTCATCGGCCTCACGAAATAGGGATCCCCGTCAATGTCCATTGGCGAGTACATGTTTTCGCGGTAGAAATCGAGGTGGCCCGACTTTTCCCACAGGCCGGCACGTCCGATGTGCGGAGTGTAAAGCAGATCGTAGCCTGTCTTGAAATGTTCCTGGCGCCAGAATTCCTCAATGATCGCACGGACCCGAGCGCCTTTGGGATGCCAGTGAATCAGGCCCGGTCCCGTGTTCTCCTGGATACTGAACAGATCGAGGGCCAGCCCGAGCTTTCGATGGTCGCGCTTCTTAGCTTCTTCTATCTGGCGGAGTTGTACCTTCAGCTCTTTCGGGGTCTGCCCGGCTATTCCGTAAATACGCTGAAGCATAGGGTTCGTCTCAATGCCGCGGTAATATGAACCGGCAACAGAGAGCAGCTTGAATGCCTGTATCTTGCCCGACGAGTCCAGGTGCGGGCCGCGGCACAGGTCGATGAAATCGCCGCAGCGATAGAATGTTATGGTCTCACCTTCGGGAATGTCCGCGAGCCGTTCGAGCTTATACTTCTGGCCCGATTTCGTGAGCATTTCTTCAGCCGCGCCGCGGTCTACCTCGAGCCGCTCGAACGGCAGGCGCTCGGCCACGATCCTGGCCATTTCTGCTTCTATCGATTCGAAGTCCTCGGGTCCGAGGCGCCTGGGCAGATCGAAATCGTAGTAGAATCCGGTGTCGGTGGCGGGCCCGATATCGAGCTGGACATCGTCGAACAGACGGCAAACAGCTGCAGCCATCACGTGCGCCGTGCTGTGGCGCAATTGCTCAAGGTCCAAAACGACTTCCTCCTCGGGATTAGAAAAGCATGCAAACTTACTATTTCATGCCCGCCCTGTCAAGAGGCAAGGCCCCGGGCCGCTTCCTTATACCTTAAATACCTGACAGGATGAACAGGATGATGGAATTACTGATTTCTACACCCGCGCTATCGCGCTCAAGATCGCTAAGAATAGCGAAAGGCATTGAGAAGAATCTTTTGATTCTTCTCACTTCTTTGCGGCCTTCGCCCTTCGTGGCATGCAGGTTTCGGGGGCCAGGTCTCAGGTGTCAGCAATGAATAACATCCTCCCGCAGCCGTCTTCGTGCTCCGCACTACGCCGTGCCATGGAGGCGCGCGGGGGGCAGAAATCGCGGAGAATGGCATGTGAGTCGGTGTGGGGGAGGAGCCGGTGGCATAACCAGGGTCCAATCCTGAGTGGCTGTTGAAAAAGCTCGGTGGTGGAGCATGTGCCTTATCCTTAATCTTTGTCGTGAGCTTTGTCGATCCGCGGGTCGTGAACTGCTCCAGAAGTTCATCTTCACAGACTTGCCGACAAAGCTTCCTACTCCGCTCTTCGAGCTACGAAGGACAAGCAGCGACAAAGGAAACTCGGTGGGGCGTCAGCCCATTCCCATTTTGCGAAACAGGGGGTTCTTCAACGGGCTCCTGACATCTGAACACTGAACACATCCACCTCCACGCTCGGCACTTGAAGATGGAGTCAGGCTGTGAGAGACTTGTCGCAGAAAGGCACCATGGCAAAAGGCGCAAAAGGAAAATACTGCCCAAGACACAGGAACTTCGAGGCAATCGGCTACTGCGAACAGTGCCATTCGCCATACTGCGGCGACTGCGCGGTGGAAGCGCTGAATCACACGTTCTGCAGCAAGGAATGTGCGAATAGCTACGGCAAGTTCATGAGCCGGTACAAGCCGACAAAAAAGCCAGGCTTCTTCTCGAAACTGATGAACCTGGTTGTCACGGTGCTGGTCCTGGCCGTCATCGGCTTCGCGGCCTACCTCTTTCTCACCAGGTCCAAGGCGGGAACCCGACTGCGTGAGAAATTGCCTGCCATCAGAACGAAGTAGGATCAGGCCACTCCGTACTTCGCAAGAAACTCAAGCACCTCATCCTTCCGATCGAGCGGCGCGTCGCCGATAAGGATAATGCCCTTGCCTGTGCCGACCTGCTCGACAAGCGTGTCCAATTCAGGGCATGGCACCGATCCGTAAAGCTGGATCAGTTTGCCGGCGTTGTGAATCTTTCTGTATACCTCCGGCCAGTGTGCGCAGTCTGGCGCACCTGCACCGGGTATCCACTGGACCCCTTTCAGCTCCGCAATGCTTAACAGTGAATCCAGGTGCGGGAGCTGGCCCGGCCCGTCAAGATGATAGAAGGGATTAACCAGCCGCTTGCATGCGGCAACAAGTTCCGGACGCACGAACTCGTTGAACATGTCCGGCCCGATCATGTAACAAAAGTCGCATTGCAGCATGTAACTCGGTTCCGTAGAGAAGATGGGCGCCCACGCGGTATAGCCGGGACTGCTCTGTCTGAACGTGGCATCCAGGTCTGCGAAACAACGGAACCAGGAATCGTGCGCCTCCCACGTGAGGCGTTTGACTTGATCGGGATAATCGTACAGGTCGAGCAAGAGCTTCTCGCTCGGGCGGAACGTTGAAAGCACGTCCAGGTTCCCGCCAAGATCCGTCATGGCCAGCTGGACAAGGCCCTGCCATTTTTCGGTGGCGCACTTGTAGAATTCTTTCAGGCGCGGCATCCAGACATCGTCGGGCCGATACCGGAACTGGATATCGCTGATCTCCCTGTCCTCCCGCGGATGGAACCAGACGGTTTCCAGGCCAGGCTCGAGTTCAGCACCGAGGAAC
>SPBP01000293.1 GCA_004525935.1 Lentisphaerales bacterium
GGACAGGAAACGCATGGTTTGTTCCATCTGAGCAGGCGCCGCGTCTGAAATGACCGCTAATACAAAGATCGCTTTTGTTTCACTGCTGAAGAGGATCCCCTGCGATGTCATATTCGACATCGGATCGTGCGACGGCCAGCAATCGCTTCTGTTCCGTCGATGTCATCCTGCCGCCAGCATTGTTGCTTTTGAGGCAAATCCTCATAACTTCGCCAGGATGTCCGGTAACGGCCTGCTGGCAAAAAACAACATCCGCATTTATCCCCATGCCGTGTGTAATCGGAACGGAACCGCAACCTTCTTCGTCACAGATGTCGACCATGACGATCCCGACCAGAACCGCGGAACGAGTTCTTTGCTGGAACATCCGGGAATCGACGAGAGGTGCCCTGTCTCCGTCGAGACTGTTCGCCTCGACAGTTTTGTCCAGACCAATTTCGCCGACTCGCAATTGATGGCCCTCTGGATAGACGTGGAGGGCGCGGAGTATGCGGTCCTCGAAACATGTGACGCGCTTCGAAGCAGGATTGCCCTCGTTCATGTCGAAACCGCAGAATCTCCTATACAGGCGGGACAACGTCCTCTTTCGGAACTTACCGCACTCATGACACGGTTTGGATTTGCCCCAGTTGCATCGAGTATCACGCCCAAGCGAAACCTGGGCGATGTTGTCTTCATTAACACAAAGCTGCTTAATGCAAACGGATGGTGGGTCAGGACGGCACAACTCGAGGGCCGACTCGGCCACGTATTTGCGATCAGCCGTATTGCCACATTCACGAAGCGACGGGCTCCGGCTCTTCACCAGGTTCTGCGCGTGTTGTTTTCCCGCTTGGTATGAGCTGCTGCTGACCGACGCGGTACGAGGTCATCCCGTAACCTGTCAAAATGAAGGCCTAGGCAAGGGATTCTGATCCCGCCCCAAATGACGGGCTCTCACATAATGCAATGAAGATCGCCATTTTGAGAGAAGATCGGCTTGGCGACATGATTATGACCACGCCTCTTGCACGCGCACTGGCAGGGGCGGATCATGACGTGACTGTCGTCGGCCCGCAAGAATTGGCGCCGGTCTGGGACAATAATCCCTTCGCCCGTTACGTTGGCCTGCAGACAATATGCGGGGCCTGGCCACGTGGCTTGGTGCGCCTGTCCAACTGGTTGAGAGCCCAACAGCCTGCCGCCCTCTTCATTCCGCATCATTCCAGGCGGCTGTTCACAGCCTCGCTGTTGTCCGGTATTACGCAACGTTATTGCCAGATGGGTCGCATTGCAGGGCGATTAACTTTTCACAGATGTCTCAGAACCCGCTTGGATACGAACCCGCGTCATGTGGTTGAAGCACTTCTGGACTTTCCGGCACACCTCGGAATCCCGCGTAAGTCGCTCAGGCCGGAGCTGTTCCTTTCTGAGGAAGAACGGCCGCGCGCGCGCGATCTCCTGCGTATGCATCTGCCCGGCAATGCCCCTCTGGTTGTTGTACATCCGTTCAGCCGCGGCAGTTCCTGCAACCTGCGACTAGAAGAATACGCGGCTATCGTACGTGCATTGCGGCAGACAACCGCTTGTCGCATCGTCGTCACCGGGACCGGAAGTGAAGCTGATCAATGGGTGCGCGTGGCGAAAGGCCTGACGGCAGGTGGTGTCTGGAACGCTTGCGGCAAGCTGACTCTCCGGCAGTTGTTTGCAGTTATTGCAAACGCACGTGTCATTATCGTGGCGAGTACTGGTCCGCTTCATGTAGCATCTGCGCTCGGGATCCCGTCAGTAAGCCCATTTTGCCCCCACCCCTGGGTCGGGCCCAAAGTATGGGGCAGCTTTGCCGCCGGTTCCGTCGCGTTGCTTGCGCCGATCCATTCGTGTCCCAGGTACCGGCGCCGAAATGCCGGGAATTGCGGCTTCCCTGAAGGCCCGCGCGCGGCAGATATTGTCGAGGCCGTGCTGAACCTGATCGAGGCGAACGGAACGAGGTGCGCATGCGGATCGGAATAGACGCGTCGTGGGCCTGCGGCAACCGGACGGGCACGGGATCCTACACGCTCAATCTCGTGCGCAGTCTCCTCGCGGCCGATTACACAAACAGTTACTTTCTGTATTTCAGAAGTTGTTGCCGGAACGGGAACCCCCTGTTTGCCATGGAACAGGCTAATGTCACCCGAACCATCGTGGATTCGCCATCGACGCTGTTGCGGTCGACTTTCCGGATGGCCTCGGCTATCGCTAAGGATAACCTGGATGTGTTTGTGTCTCCCGCATTCCTGTTGCCCATGGCAAAGAAGACCTGTTACGTTTCCGTGTTCTATGACCTCAGCGTGTTCCTCCTTCCCGAATACTGGCTGCGCCGGGGCACGGCTCGGAACTGGCTTTCCCTGAGAATGCTTCTGCCGCTGGCGCTTTGGAGGGCGGACCACGTGGTTGCCTTGTCGGCGGCCACTCAAAATGATATCGTCGCGAGGTTCCCGAGGGCCACCGCCAAAGTGACGCACATTCACTGCCCGTTCGATCCGGCACGGTTTGCACAATACCCCGTTGACCAGTTGGGTGCCGAGCCGTCGGTCGGCAAGCCGTGGTTCCTGTACGTTGGAGTGATGTCACCGACGAAAAATCTCGAACGCCTCCTTGCGGCATTCCGGACGTTCAAGCAGACTGATTCGATGGGTTTCTCTCTCGTGCTCGCAGGCAGGGATTCCGGCAATTTCGGCCGTGGTGTTCTTATGCCGTTGGTTCAGCGCCTTGGTCTGAAAGATAGCGTTGTGTGGCGCGACTTCGTCGATGATGCAGAACTCGCGCGGCTCTACAGGGGTGCGCATGCGCTCCTCTTGCCGTCACTGCTTGAAGGGTTCGGCTACCCGATAGTGGAAGCCATGTACTTCGGGGTACCCGTTCTTACTTCCACCACTTCAAGCTGCCCGGAAATTGCCGGAGATGCAGCGTTGTGTGTTGATCCCTGTTCCGTGGATGCCATTGCTGACGGCATGGGGCAGCTTGCGACCGACAAGGCTTTGCGGGCCAGACTGATTGCCGGGGGAAGTAATCGCTGGCAACTGTTCAGCCCCGACTCGATCGGGGCCCGGTGGCTTAAGTTTCTGAACGATGTCGTCGGGCGGAACGAAAGCCGGCAATGCGGGCCAGCCAGCGGGTTTGCAGAATGAGTCTTCCAGAACACCATATTGATACACATATCGGGAGCCGCAGAGCATACCAGTGGCTGGCAGCCTTCCTGGCAGCCGCTTTCGGGGCGTTTGCGATCCGATTCTTTTCGCTCTACGGAACGATCGGGCTCGTACTGGTCTTCGTCCCTCTGTTTATCGGCATCTGGATGTTGGGGGCACAGGAGCTCTGGTGGGTTCTGCTCCCCGCTGCATACAGCTTTGGCGGAATGTTCTGGTTCGGATTTAGAATTTATACTCACGAAGCCGCGCTGTTCTTGGCCTTGCTCGCACTGCTTCCCTGGTTGCTGGCAACAAATGCCAGGATTCGAACGAGACGCCCAATCCCAACGTCCGTGTTTCTGCTCGCCGCATACTTCGCCATTCATGGAATCGTGAGTATCTACATATCGATCCTCGCCGGAGAAGGGGGAGTAGGGAATATAGGCCGAGTTTACTTGAGAGGATTTTGGCCGCTGATCTTCCTGTTCACCTTCTACTGGTTCGGGTCTACCCGCCTTCTCCGGCTCGTTCTGGCCGTGA